>JAKABC010000052.1 GCA_021802025.1 Actinomycetes bacterium | reverse complement strand
CCTGCTCTTGATCGCTCGGCGCTACTTCCTCCCGCCGATCGTCAAGGCGATGGAGAGCCGCCAGGAGAAGGTGCGCACCTCGCTCGCCGCCGCCGAGGCCGCGCGGGCCGAGGCCGCCCAGGCCGAAGACGAGCGCGCGCGCGTGCTGGCCGACGCCCGCGACCAGGCCCGCCAGATCGTGGCGGCCGCCCAGGCCACGTCGGACCAGCTGAAGGCCGAGGCGGCCGGACGGGCCCAGGCCGAGTACGAGCGCATCCTCGCCGGCGCCCAGGTCGAGGTCGACGCCGCCCGCCAGCGGGCCGTCGACGGCGCCTCGGCCCGGATCGGCGAGATCGTCTTCGACCTCGTCACCACTATCGTCGGGCGCGAGGTCGACCAGAGCGCCCACGAGGACCTCGTGCGTGAGGCCATCGCGGCGCTGCGGGCCGAGGCCGCGCGGGGGTCGACCCGCTAGCCATGCTCGCCAAACTCGAAGGCTTCGCCTCCGCCCAGCTCGGACGCCTGTCCGGCGACGACCTCGCGGTCGTGGTCGCCGACCTGCGCGCCCTGGTGGAGGCGGTGCGCGACCAGAGCGCCTTCGACACGGCCCTCACCGACACCTCGATCGCGCCGTTCGCCCGCGGCGCCGTGGTGCGCGACGTGCTCACCGGCAAGGTGAGCCCGGCGACGGTGCGCCTGGCGGCCTACGCCGCCGCCGAGTCACCGGCGCCCGAGGTGCCCCGGTCCTTCGAGGAGCTCGCCCACGCCGCGCGCACGCTCGCCGAGACCGGCGCGTTCGACCTGCCCGGACTGGGGCTGCTCGAGTCGCGCCACCGGGTCGCCGGCTACACCGACGCCGTGCTCGAGGACGTCGCGATCGAGCGGTTCGCCCGGGTCGAGACCGAGCTCTTCGAGTGGGCCCGCACGATCGAGGCCAGCCCCGAGCTGCGCCGGGTGCTGCTCGATCGCGACGCCCCGCTCGGGTCGCGCCTCGGGCTGACCGACGCCCTGCTGGGCGCGCGCGGCGACGCCGTGGCGCTCGACCTGGCGCGCTTCGTCGTGATCGGCGGGCGGCCGCGCGACGTGATCGGCACGCTCGACTTCCTCGTCGACTACGTCGCCGCGGTGCGCGAGTGGCGCGTGGCGCGCGTGCGCACCGCCCGCGCGCTCGACGAGTCGAGCCGCGACGCGCTGCGCGCCAGCCTGACCGCCCTGACCGGCCTGCCGGTCGAACTGCAGGTCGACGTCGAGCCCGACCTGCTCGGGGGAGTCCTCGTCCAGGTGGGGGACCTCCGCCTGGACGCCACGACGCGCGGCCGCCTCGGTGCGCTGCGCGACGCCGTGGCCGCCCCGCGCGGCCTCGTGTCGGCCCTCGCCGGGCCGGCCGACAACGACTAGGAGACCAGCCATGACCGATCTCAACATCAGCGCCAGTGACATCACCGAGGCGTTGCGGCGTCACGTCACCGAGTTCAACCCCGAGGTCTTCGCCGAGCAGGTGGGCCGCGTGGTCGAGGTCGGTGACGGCATCGCGCGCGTCTCGGGGCTGCCCGGGGCCAAGCTCAACGAGCTGCTCGAGTTCGAAGACGGCACGGTGGGCCTGGCGATGAACCTCGACGAGGACACCATCGGCGCGGTGGTGCTCGGCGCGGTCGACCGCATCGAGGAGGAGCAGGTCGTGCGCGCGACCGGCCGAATCCTCTCGATCCCGGTGGGCGACGCGCTGCTCGGCCGGGTCCTCAACCCCCTGGGCGAGCCCCTCGACGGCAAGGGGCCGATCGTGGGCGCCGGGGAGCGCCGCATGGAGATCCAGGCGCCCGGCATCACCGGGCGCCAGCCGGTCGGCGAGCCCCTCCAGACGGGCATCAAGGCGATCGACGCCATGACCCCGATCGGGCGCGGCCAGCGCGAGCTCATCATCGGCGACCGCAAGACCGGCAAGACGACCATCGCCATCGACACGATCCTGAACCAGAAGGGCCAGGGCGTGAAGTGCATCTACGTGGCGGTGGGCCAGAAGAACTCCTCGGTGGCCCAGACCGTCAAGACCCTCGAGGACCACGGGGCCCTGGAGTACACCGTGGTCGTGGTGGCCGGCGCCGGCGACCCCGCGCCCTTTAAGTACCTCGCCCCCTACGCCGGCTGCGCCATCGGCCAGGAGTGGATGGACAACGGCGGACACGCGCTGGTGGTCTACGACGACCTGTCCAAGCAGGCCGAGGCCTACCGGCAGATCTCGCTCCTGCTGCGGCGCCCGCCGGGCCGCGAGGCCTACCCCGGGGACGTCTTCTACCTGCACAGCCGACTGCTCGAGCGCGCGGCCAAGCTCTCCGACGAGCGCGGTGGGGGCTCGCTGACGGCGCTGCCGATCATCGAGACCAAGGCCGGCGACATCTCGGCCTACATCCCGACCAACGTGATCTCGATCACTGACGGCCAGATCTTCCTCGAGTCCGACCTCTTCTACTCGGGCGTGCGCCCGGCCATCAACGTGGGCAACTCGGTGTCGCGCGTGGGTGGGGCGGCCCAGATCCGCGCCATGCGCTCGGTGTCGGGCTCGCTCAAGATCGACCTGGCCCAGTTCCGCGACCTCGAGGCCTTCGCGACCTTCGGCTCCGAGCTCGACAAGGCCTCCCAGTCCCAGCTCGACCGCGGCTACCGGCTCACCGAGCTCTTGAAGCAGGGTCTCAACGCGCCGATGCCGGTCGAAGAGCAGGTCGTGGCGATCTACGCCGGCACCCGCGGGTGGCTCGACACGATCCCGGTGGAGGACGTGCGCCGCTTCGAGTCCGAGCTGTTGACGGCCTTTCGGGCCCGTCACGCCGACCTGCTGGCCCACATCCGTGACACCCGCCAGCTGCCCGACGAGGCGGCGATGGACGCGGCGATGCGCGAGGTCGTCAACGGCTTCGCGACGAGCGACTAGGAGCATCGTGGCCGGTGGGCAGGAGAGGGTCCTGCGTCGACGGATTCGTTCTGTCAACTCGACCCGCAAGATCACCAAGGCGATGGAGCTCATCGCGGCGGCCCAGATCCCGCGCGCCCTGGCGCGGATCACCGCGAACCGGCCCTACCGCGACGGCCTGCGCCGGGTCGTGCTCGAGGCGATCGAGAGCGACCCCTTCAGCGCCCGTCGCCTCGTGGAGCTGCCCGAGCACGTCGAGACGGCCTCGGTGCTCGTGATCTCGGGTGACCGGGGCCTCTCGGGCCCCTACAACAACCAGAACCTGCGCGCCGGGGAGCGCCTGGTCGCCGAGCTGCGCGCCAACGGCACCCAGGTCCGCCTGGCCGTCGCGGGCAAGAAGGCCGCCCCCTACTACCGCTTCCGCGGCCTCGAGGTCGAGCGGGCCTTCGCCGGCTTCGTCGAGCGGCCCACCTACGCCGACGCCCAGGCCATCGCCCGGTACCTGGCCACGCCCTTCATGGAGGGCGAGGTCCACCAGGTCCTGCTCGTCTCGACGCGCTACCACTCGGCCGGTCGCCAGGCCGTCGAAGTCCGCCAGCTCCTGCCCTTCGTCGTCGAGGAGGCTCCCGAGGCGCCGCGCGAGGGACTGACCGGCTACACCGAGTTCGAGCCCGAGGTGGCCAAGCTCCTGGTGAGCCTGGCCCCCCGCGCGCTCGAGAGCGAGGTCTTCGCGGCCCTGCTCGAGGGGGCGGCGGCCTTCCTGACCGGCCAGCAGCGGGCGATGGCCGCCGCGACCGAGAACGCCGACGAGCTCGGCCGCACCCTCACGCGCCGGATGAACCAGGCGCGCCAGGACGCGATCACGACCGAAATCATGGAAATCGTGGGTGGGGCCGAGGCGCTCCGCTCGGGAAAGTGAGACAGCAATGACGTTGGCCCCAGACAAGACCGAGCTCGACTCGGGTCGCGTGGTGGCGATCGCGGGACCCGTGGTGGACGTGGAGTTCCCGCCCCACGCCCTGCCCGAGATCAACCACGCCGTCGAGATGGACATCGTCATCGACGAGCGCACGGTGACCGTCGTGGCCGAGGTCGCCCAGCAGATCGGCGAGGGCCGGGTGCGCTGCGTGTGCATGAAGCCGACCGACGGCCTGGTGCGCGGCACCCTGGTGCGCCAGACCGGGCGGGGCATCGCGGTGCCCGTCGGGGACGCCGTGCTCGGCCACGTGTTCAACGTGGTGGGCGAGGCCCTCGACACCGACGACATCGGGCCGATCGAGGACCGGTGGGAGATCCACCGCAACGCCCCGGCCTTCGACCAGCTCGAGCCCAAGGCGACGATGTTCGAGACCGGCATCAAGGTCATCGACCTGCTCGCCCCCTACGTCCAGGGCGGCAAGATCGGCCTGTTCGGCGGCGCCGGGGTGGGCAAGACCGTCCTCATCATGGAGATGATCCGCCGGGTCGCCGAGCAGCACAGCGGCGTGTCGGTCTTCGCCGGGGTGGGCGAGCGCACCCGCGAGGGCACCGACCTCCTGCTCGAGATGCGCGAGTCCGGGGTCATCGAGAAGACGGCCCTGGTCTACGGCCAGATGGACGAGCCGCCGGGGGTGCGCCTGCGCGTCGCGCTGGCCGCCCTCACGATGGCCGAGTACTTCCGCGACGTGAAGAACCAGGACGTGTTGTTGTTCATCGACAACATCTTCCGCTTCGTCCAGGCCGGCTCGGAGGTCTCGACGCTGCTGGGTCGCATGCCCTCGGCCGTGGGCTACCAGCCGACCCTGGCCGACGAGATGGGCGAGCTCCAAGAGCGCATCACCTCGACCCGGGGCCACTCGATCACCTCGCTCCAGGCGGTCTACGTCCCGGCCGACGACTACACCGACCCGGCGCCGTTCACGACCTTCACCCACCTCGACGCGACGACCGAGCTGAGTCGCCAGATCGCGGCCCTGGGGATCTACCCGGCCGTCGACCCCCTGGCCTCCACCTCGAACATCCTCGCGCCCGAGATCGTCGGCGCGCGCCACTACGAGGTCGCCCGGCGGGTCCAGCAGATCCTCCAGCGCAACAAAGAGCTCCAGGACATCATCGCGATCCTGGGCCTCGACGAGCTCTCCGAGGAGGACCGGGTCACGGTGACCCGGGCGCGCAAGATCCAGCGCTTCCTCTCCCAGCCGATGTTCGTCTCCAAGGTGTTCACCGGCATCGACGGGATTAACGTCCCGGTCGCCGAGACGATCGAGTCCTTCGAGCTGCTCGTCAAGGGCGACCTCGACCACTTCCCCGAGCAGGCGTTCTTGAACGTCGGCGGCGCCGCCGACGTCGAGCGCCGCGCGGCGGAGCTGGCCCAGGGCTGATGGCGACCCTCACCGTCGAGGTGCTGGCCCCCGAGGCCGTCCTGTGGCGCGGGGCGGCCCACGCCCTGGTGGCGCGGTCCTCCGAGGGCGACTTCACGGTCATGGCCGGCTACGCCCCGACGGTCGGTGACGTGGTCTCGACCGTGGTGCGCGTCGAGGGCACCGACGAGGGCGAGGTGCGCTTCGCGGTGCACGCCGGCTTCTTCGCCGTCGGCCCGGGCGAGGCCGAGGGCGAGACGCGCGCGACCGTGCTCGCGAGCGTCGTCGAGCGGGTCGACGAGATCGACGTCGGTCGGGCCCAGGCGTCCCTCGAGCGGGCCCAGGCCGCGCTGGCCGCGGCCTCATCCAGCGACGACCCCGTGGCCTACGTCGAGGCCCTCGAGGCGGTGGCGCGCGCGGAGCTGCGCCTGCGCGCGGCCGCGCGCTGATCAGCGCGCCGAGACGTACTCCAAGAGTTCGCGCTTCTCGCTCTCGAGCTGGTCGAGGCGGGCCTTGACGACGTCGCCGATCGAGACGAGGCCGACGAGCTGGCCCCCCTCGACGACCGGGACGTGACGAAAGCGCCGCTCGGTCATGGTGGCGAGCACCACCAGCAGGTCGGTCGACCCGGTGCAGACGCTGACCTCGCTCGACATGTGGGCCGCGACCGTGTCGCCCAGGGCGCCCGGGCCGCCGGCGGCCAGGGCCCGCACCGCGTCGCGCTCGGAGAAGATGCCCGCGAAGGGCGGGTGCGCGCCGGTCACCACCAGCGCGCCGATGCGCCGTTCGGCCAGGATCGCCAGCGCCTCGGCGATCGTGGCGTCGCGCCCGACGGTGGCGACCTCGCGCCCCTTGGCGTCGAGGATTGCTGAGACGTTCATCACGGCCCCCTTCGTCGGCGCCGATCCGGCCCCTGAGCGGAGGTTAACGGAGGCCGGGGCGCCGCGCCACTAGAAGCCCGCGGCGTTGAACTCCTGGAGCTTGTCGTGGCGGTGGAAGGTCTCGATCGTGCGCACCGTGCCGGTGCGCGAGCGCACCACCAGCGACTGGGTCGTCGCGCCGAAGTCGTAGAAGCGCACCCCGCGCAGGAAGTCCCCGTCGGTGATGGCGGTGCAGGCGAAGAAGCAGTTCTCGCTCGCCACGAGGTCGTGGGTGGTGAGGACCCGGTCGAAGTCGTAGCCCTGGGCCTCGGCCTTGGCGCGGACCTCGTCGTTGTGGGCGTGGAGCACGCCCTGGAGCTCGCCGCCCAGGCCGTGCAGGGCCGCCGCGGCGATGACGCCCTCGGGCGTGCCGCCGATGCCGAGCAGGATGTCGGCGCCGGAGTTGGGCCAGCCCGTCGCGATGGCGCCGGCGACGTCGCCGTCGGTGATCGAGAGCACCCGCGCGCCGGCCTCGCGGACCTCGGCGACGAGCTCGGCGTGGCGCGGCCGGTCCAAGACGACCACGCCGAGCTCCTGGACCGGCTTCTTCAGCCGCTTGGAGAGCTCGATGAGGTTGTCGGTGGCCGAGGCGTTGACGTCGACGGCCCCGCGGCCCCGCGGGCCGACGGCCACCTTCTTCATGTAGAAGCACGGACCGGGGTCGAACATCGTGCCGCGCTCCGAGAGCGCGATCACCGCCAGCGCCCCGTTGCGGCCCTGGGCCGTCAGGGTCGTGCCGTCGATCGGGTCGACCGCGACGTCGACCTCGGGTGGGCGGCCGTCGCCGACGCGCTCGCCGTTGTAGAGCATGGGCGCCTGGTCCTTCTCGCCCTCGCCGATCACGACGATCCCGTCCATCGCCACCGCGCCCAGGACGAAGCGCATCGCGTCGACCGCGGCCCGGTCGGCCGACATCTTGTCGCCGCGCCCGGCCCAGCGCGCGGCGGCGATCGCCGCCGCCTCGGTGACCCGGATCAGCTCGAGGGCGATGTTGCGGTCGGGCTGGGTCGGCTGACGCATGGGGCCAGCGTAACCCCGCCCCTCTGACCACCCCAAACGGGGGTGGGGGGTGCGCCACGGGCCATACTGGAGCCGTGGCCTCGCTCTCTTTGAAGCCCGCCGGCGCGCTCGCGGGCGAGGTGACCGCCCTCGGGGCGAAGAACGCCGTGCTCAAGCAG
This sequence comes from Actinomycetes bacterium, assembly GCA_021802025.1. Taxonomy (GTDB): domain Bacteria; phylum Actinomycetota; class Acidimicrobiia; order Acidimicrobiales; family RAAP-2; genus RAAP-2. Next base: position 2,509 of record JAKABC010000052.1, on the reverse strand, counting down.
ATGGCCGCCTGCCTGCTCGCCACCGGCGAGCACCGTCTCACCAACGTCCCGGACATCGCCGACGTCACGGTGATGGGCGAGCTGCTCGTGGCCCTGGGCTGCGAGGTGGCCTGGCCGGCCCCCCACGAGCTGGTGGTGCGGGTCCCCGAGGCGGGCGAGCTCGCGCCCTACGCGCCGGCCCACCTCTTCGAGGCGATGCGGGCCTCGATCGTGGTGCTCGGCCCGCTGCTCGCGCGCTGCGGCGAGGCGCACATGGCCCTGCCCGGCGGCGACGACTTCGGCCAGCGCCCGATCAACTTCCACACCGAGGGACTGAGCTCGATGGGCGCGCGGTTCTCCAACGACCGCTCCTCGATCCACGCCGTCCTGGTCGAGCCGCGACTGCGCGCGACGCGCGTGGTGCTCGAGTACCCGAGCCACACCGCGACCGACAACCTGCTCATGGCCGCGGTGCTGGCTCAGGGGCGCACCGTCATCGACAACGCGGCGCGCGAGCCCGAGGTCGAGGACCTCGGCCGCCAGCTGATCGCGATGGGCGCGTGCGTGGAGGGTCTGGGCACCTCGCGGCTCACCGTCGAGGGGGTCGAGCGGCTCTCCCCGGCCGTCCACGAGGTCGTCACGGACCGGGTCGTGTCGGCCACCTACCTCGCCGCCGCGGCCATCACCGGCGGCAGCGTCCGGGTGCTCGACGCCCGGGCCGACCACATGGTGATGCTGCTGCGCAAGCTCGAGGCGATGGGCGTGTTGGTCGACCGCGACGGGCCCGGGGTGGCCGCGACCGCCACCGGTCGGCTGCGCGGGGTCGACGTCGCCACCCTGCCCTACCCGGGGGTGGCCACCGACTACAAGCCGCTGCTCACCACGATCCTGGCCGTCGCCGAGGGGGTGTCGGTCGTCACCGAGAACCTCTTCGTCGGGCGGTTCCGCTACGTCGACGAGCTGATCCGCCTGGGGGCCGACATCACGGTCGAGGGCCACCACGCCGTCGTGCGCGGCGTCGGGGGCCTCACCGGCACCCACGTGCGCGCGACCGACATCCGGGCCGCCGCCGCGCTGGCCCTGGCCGGCCTGGTGGCCGAGGGCGAGACGGTGGTCGGCGGTCTCGAGCACGTCGAGCGCGGCTACGACGACTTCGTCGGGCGCCTGGGCTCGCTCGGAGCGGCCGTCGAGCGCCGCGCGTGAGGGCGCCCGAGGAGCTCCTCGACGAGGCGCGCGCGGGCTCGCGCGCCGCGCTGGCCCGCCTCCTCACCTACGTCGAGGGCGGCGGCGAGGCGCTGCGCGCGACGGCCGCGCTGGCCTATCGCAGCCCCGCGCCCTACGTGGTCGGGGTGACCGGTCCGCCCGGGGCGGGCAAGTCGACCCTCACCGACCAGTACATCGCGGCGACCCTCGCGGACCGCCCCGAGGACGAGGGCCGCTTGGGCGTGCTGTGCGTCGACCCGACCTCGCCCTTCACCGGGGGCGCGATCCTGGGCGACCGGATCCGCATGCAGGCCCACGCCACCGACGAGAGGGTCTTCATCCGCTCCATGGCCACCCGCGGCCACCTGGGGGGCCTCTCGCTGGCCGTGCCCGACGCGGTGCGGGTCCTCGGGGCGACGGGGTCGCGTCGGGTCCTCGTCGAGACCGTCGGGGTGGGCCAGATGGAGGTCGAGATCGCCTCGGCCGCCGACACCACGGTGGTGGTGACCAACCCCGGCTGGGGCGACGCGATGCAGGCCAACAAGGCCGGGCTGCTCGAGGTGGCCGACGTCTTTGTCATCAACAAGGCCGACCGCGCCGGGGTGCGCGAGACCCGCCGCGACCTCGAGCAGATGCTCGACCTCGGCGGGGCGCGCGACTGGCGGCCCCCGATCGTCGAGACCGTCGCCACCAGCGCTCAGGGCATCGCCGAGCTGGGCGAGGCCCTCGAGGCGCACCGCGCTCACCTCGGCGACGTGGGGCTCGCCGCGCGCCGCCGCGCGAACGCGCGGACCCAGCTCGAGGCGGTCGTGGCCGCGGCCCTGCGCGAGCGCGTCGCCGCGCGCACCGCCGGCGAAGCCCTCGAGGCCGCCGTCGAGCTGATCCTCGAGGGCCGCGCCGACCCCTACGGCGCGGCCGAGACGTTACTCTCGTCGCCGTGATCGCGACCTCGGTCGGCTACGACCTCGTCTTTCTGGTCCACGTGATGACGGCCGTGGCCGTGGTGATCGTGCTCGTGGCGATGCGCTTCGCCGCCGACGCCGTCGCCCGCGGCGCCGACCCCCAGACCCAGGCGCGGCGCCTGCCCGCGGGGCGCAACTGGGCCGCGCGACTCATCCACCTCCTGCCGGTGACCGGGCTCATCATGGCCCTGTCGGGCGGTCCGTCAGTCTCGCTCAACCACGCGTGGGTCATCGTGGGAATCGTGCTCTACGTGCTCGCGGCCGGCCACCTCGAAGCGCGCACCCTGCCGCTCGAGGCCGAGGTCGCCGACGCGGCCCGGCGCGAGGGGCGCGCCCCGGCCGGCGAGGGCCGCCGGCTGCGGCTC
>JAKABC010000051.1 GCA_021802025.1 Actinomycetes bacterium | reverse complement strand
AACCATCCACTCGAGGACTAGTAGTACCCGCTGCGGGGCGAGGTGGCGCGCTGCGTTGCGAGACCGGGTTGATCGGCGTCGAGGCGCCCGCGGGGGTAATGAACGAACCTATGATGCCCGTCCCCGATATCAGCGACAACGTGAGGAATGCAGTAGCGGCGCGACGCATCTCTTTCCTTGGGCTACCCATCAACGACCCCCGCCCCCAACTCGCGACACGCGACACGCGACACGCGACACGCGAGAATTTCTCTAAATTTGCTGTGACTATTTCACACCGGTGAGAATTTCGCAAGGGCGCGTCACATCGGATACGCCCCAACGACTCGTGCCACCCCGTGATCGGTCGGCAGTCAAGACGGAGTGCCGCGCATTTCCAATGGTCCGTGATGATGGACAAGGTGTACAGAACTGATTCGAGTCGACCGAGGAAGCGTGTCGGCGAGTGGGCCAGTTATCTATGACACAAGGCCAGAGGACTCTTTCGATGAGCGCCCGACGGGCTTGAACCAGGGCTCTAATTCCTCGGGATATTTAGTGGCGATCTCCGTCGATGGTCTGGGGTGCGTCCTCTGCTTGGTACCCCCGGTTCGAGCACGGCCAGGTTCGCCGGGCGGCCACAGGGTGTTCGGCCTGACCCACGTGGGGAGCACTACTCACCACTTGCTATTTCACCACCGCACAGACTTGGCCCGCTAGACCCTGGGTTCTCGTCGGCTCAACTACCTGAAGGAACAGTCACTCACTCGCGCAATGGTGAAAGCGCAACTAAGTCTCGTCTCGCCACCGGCGCTCGGACGAGGGGCCCAGTTCGAGACGGCCTCGGGCCGGGCTGGGTTAATCCGGACAGTCACCGGGGAACGTCGGCGATGTGGTCCGACCGACGCACCGTCACGGTGACGAACGGGTCTCCGCGGCCGCCCGGAAGGGTGACGGGAATAGGACCCGCCATCTCGGGAGTGACCTAGTCAGCGAGCGTGGCGCCAGCGCAGGTGGTGCAGGTGGCGAGGACCCTGGTGCGCCCCCGGACGGTGGACGACTCCCTCGGCGAAGGCCGCCTCGTCTATGCGTCTCATGGCCGGCAGCCCCGGCAGAACCGCCAGCGAGACGACCACCCCGATGAGCGCGAGCCCGTCGCGCAGCCCCACGGCGTGGATCAACACCGTCATGGCCAGAGACCCCAGGGCCATCCCGCCGACTTCGGCGGCCTCGAGGGCGCCGAGCACCCGGGCCAGTCGCTCGTTGGGCACCACGTGCTGGAGCACGGTGATCGCGTTCACGTCCACCACCGAGTTGGCCGCTCCGATCAGCCACATCACCACGAGGGCCGACCCCAGACTCGGCCAGAGCGCTATCAGCACCAGCGGCGCCGCCCACACGATGACCCCGCGGCCGAAGTCGCTCGCCATGCGGGCCCGCTCGGCGAGCGCGAGGGCGACGAAGCCCCCGATGAGCCCGCCGACCCCCAGGGTCGCCTCCATCAGGCCGAGGCCGCTGCTCCCGATATGGAGCAGATGAATGGCGATTACCACCGTGAAGACCGCGGAGGCCCCCGCGACCACGCACTGCAGGACGTACAGCGCCACGAGCACCGAGAGGTCCCGGTTCTTCGCCACTAGGCGGAAGCCCTGACTCGCGCGGACGAGGAAACTCTCGGCCTTCGGCGCGTCGGCGGAGTCGGTGGCACCACCGGGAGCCACACCCTCGTGGGTCGGTCGGCGGATCGACAGCACGATAAGCGCCGACCAGGCGAAGGTCAGCGCGTCGAAGGCGAAGGCCGTCGCGATGTTGGTGAATGCGAGCAGGAACCCGGCGACGGCCGGGCCCGCGAAGAAGCCCACGCTCTCGATGGTGCTGGAGACGACGTTCGCACCCGAGAGCTCGCCGTCGTTCGTCGAGAGCCGGGGGAGGATGGAGGCTTGGGCCGGCCGGAACGCGGTGCCGGCCAGCCCCACGACGACGATGAGCCCGAAAACCAGCCAGCGCGAGGCGTCGAGTCCCACCGCGACGGCCGCCAGCACGACCAGGACCAGGCGGACGAGGTCCGAGACCACCATCACCGACTTGCGGTCGTACTGGTCCGCCAGGGTCGAGGTGAGCGGAGCCGCGGTGGCGATCGCCACGTAGCGCACGACCGCGAGGATTCCCACCGCCGTCGCTCCGCCGTGGCGGTAGGCGTAGACGACGGCGCTCAGGGCGAAGACCCCGTCGCCGATGAGCGACCCGCCGAAGGCCAGGAAGACTCGTCGTAGGGCCCCGTTTGCGAAAACGTCGGACAGGGCCTTACGAGACGACGTCAGTTCGTCACGCGCCAAACTCACTGACGCTCCTTAATGAAGGCGCCCTCGTCCCGGGCCGGGCCGGGTTCTAGTCCACGGGCGCCGCCCGCGCGAATAGATACGGGGGCCGCGGCCCCGGGCCGCCGACTAGGCGATGGGGCGAGTGGCTATGGCCTCGAAGTGCTCGTAGATCCGTGGCTCGCCGGTCTCCTGGCGCTCGTAGAGGGCGAACTTCTCCACCCGCTTCCACCAGCCCTCGAACCAGTAGAGGTCCGAGATGAGGTCCCAGTCGAGGACGCGGTGCTTGACCAGCGACCCGATAGTCTCGCCGAACCTAAGGACCTTCCTGACCGCGTCACTCTCCACCGAGCCGTCGCCGACGTCGAAGTTGTCGGCCATGACTTCCTTCAGCGCCTCCGGCAGACCCATCTCGTCGAACCACCGCGACAGCTCAATAACTATGAGCGCGTCCTCGTGCTTTGCCACGCCATCCCCCCTTGCTGTTCCGGCTTCTCGTCAAAGCCGCCGTTACCATAGCAAGGGCCGGCGTACCGCGCTCGTGGCACGGGCCCGCCTCACCTGAGACCGGCCCCAGGAGACGTCCGGGGTGGTCCTCACTGCAGACGACATCCGCCCGGGGTCTCCGCCCAGGGGGGACGGCGACGGCTCCACGGGACCCGGCTCGACTCGCGGGGATGCCGGTCGCCTCGCAAGGACTCCGGGCCCGGACCCGCGCCCCCACGTTCGGGGCCACCACGGCGGATCGGCCAACCTTCTCGCGAGATGGCGAGCGCCCGGTTCTCCGACCGGCGTTGCCCAACCCTCGCGACAGCGCCGCCGTTAAGGTGACCGCGTTGCCCACTCGGGGCCCTCGTGCGGGGTGCCCGCGTCAGACAGGGGGAACCGGTGACGACCCAGATCGCCCGTCGTGACCACTGCGCCCGACTCGCCCCGTGAGACTCTCGGCGAGGGCCATCCGCCACTATCGCGACGCGCCCAACGCGTTCGCCCGGGAACTCTTCGCCCCCCTGGCCCCGCGTTACGACGTGCTCGCGACCCTGTTGTCCTTCGGCCAAGATCCCCGCTGGCGCGCCGCCATGGTCGATTCTGTCGCCACCACCCGACCCGCCCTCGTCCTCGACGTCGCCTGCGGTCCCGGGGCGGTGACCCGCCGACTCCTCAAAGAGACCCCGGCCCGCGTCGTCGGGCTCGACCTCAGCGAACCGATGCTGCGCCACGGCGCGGCCGCCGCCCGGGCGGCGGGATTGGGCCTCCGGGTCGCCCACGTCGTCGGTCGCGGCGAGCAACTTCCCTTTCCCGACGGGACGTTCGACGCGCTGACCGTCACCTATCTCCTGCGCTACGTCGAGGACCCGGCCGCGACCCTCGCCGAGCTCGCCCGCGTCGTGAAGCGGGGCGGGGCGATCGCGAGCCTCGAGTTCGCCGTCCCCGAGCGGCTCGGCTGGTGGCTCGCGTGGTGGGTCTACACCCGGGCGGTCTTGCCCGTGCTCGGTTACGCCCTCGGCGGGCGGGCCTGGTGGAACGTCGGGCGCTTCCTCGGTCCGAGCATCTCCTCGCACTACCGCCGTTTTCCGATCCCCTGGACCGAGAGGGCCTGGCGTGACGCGGGCATCACCGAGGTGACGACCCGCCGGATGAGCCTCGGCGGTGGAGTCGTGATCTCGGGCGTTCGGTCGGACGTCGGGTGAGCGCCCCCACCCGCCGCGACCCCTGGAGCCGGGGTCCCGCCTTCTACGCCACCCCGAGGTTTATTCGATCACGGCGGGCCCGCGAGTGGTGGACGGTCCTCCACCCGCCCTACACCATCCTGCACCTCTCCCTCGTGACAATCGGCGCCTGCCTCAGTGCCCCGACCAACGCCCTCAAGCTGGTCGCGACGCTGGGGGCGTTCTTCCTCGCGGTCGGGCTGAGCGCCCACTCCCTCGACGAGCTCAAGGGCCGACCACTCGCGACCACCATCCCCGCCCCGCAGCTCGTCGGCGCGTCAGTCCTCGGACTCGGGGGCGCCGTCGCCCTGGGTGTGGCGGGTCTGTTCGTGGTCAGCCCCTACCTCGCGATCTTCATCGTGGTCGGGCTCTCCCTCGCGCTCGCCTACAACCTCGAGCTGCTCGGCGGTCGATTCCACACCGGCGCCGTTTTCGTGCTCGGCTGGGGGGCCTTCCCCGTGCTGACCGCGTACTTCGCCCAGCACGGGACGATCAGCGCGGGCGCGATCGGCGCCGCCGCCTTCGGGGCGCTCCTCACGCGAATCCAGCGACAACTCTCCACCCCGGCCCGCACGCTGCGCCGTCGCACGCGATCAATCGAGGGCACGATCGTGGATCTCGACGGTCAGACGCGCCCCCTCACGCGAGCGCTGCTGCTGGCACCCCTCGAGGACGCTCTGCGGACCCTGTGCTGGGCCGGGCCGGTCCTGGCTCTGACCCTGGTCACGGCGCGCTTCACCTAGCCTCGGGTGCGACCAGCCTCCGGCGCGCGCGTTGGCACACCGCCCGGCGGGCTCGGCGGACTCGGCCCGTAGGCTCGACACGCCGCCGCGAAGAGCCCGTCCCAGGAGGTCCCATGCCCGTCGCCCCCGACATCACGGCCCTCATCGGACACACCCCGCTCGTACGTCTCAACCGGCTCGCCGAGGGCACCGGAGCCACCGTGCTCGTCAAGCTCGAGTACTTCAACCCCTCGGGCTCGGTCAAGGACCGCGCCGCCCTCGCGATGGTCGAGGCGGCCGAACGCGACGGCCGCCTCGTCCCGGGCGGGCTCATCGTCGAGCCGACCAGCGGCAACACGGGGATCGCACTCGCGATGATCGCCGCCGCGCGCGGCTACCGCTGCGTCTTTACGATGCCCGAGTCGATGAGCCGCGAGCGCCGGGCGCTGCTGCGCGCCTTCGGCGCCGAGCTCGTCCTCACCCCGGCCGCCGACGGGATGCCCGGGGCGATCGCGGCGGCCGAGGCGATCGCGGCCGAGCGCGGGGGCTTCATCCCCCAGCAGTTCGACAACCCGGCCAACCCCGAGACCCACCGCCTCACCACGGCCGAGGAGATCTGGACGGACACCGGGGGCGCGGTCGACTTTGTGGTCGCCGGCGTGGGCACCGGGGGCACGATCACCGGGATCGCCCAAGGGCTCAAGCCCCGCCGGCCCACGCTGCGGGTCGTCGGGGTCGAGCCGACCGAGTCCGCCGTCCTCTCGGGCGGACCGAAGGGCCCCCACCCCATCCAGGGCATCGGGGCCGGCTTCGTGCCGACGAACTACGACGGGTCGCTCGTCGACGAGATCGTCCAGGTCGACGGCCCCCGAGCGATCGAGACCGCGCGCGACCTCGCCCGGCGCGAGGGGCTGCTGCTGGGGATCTCCTCGGGCGCGGCCGTGGCCGCGGCCCTCGAGGTCGCACGCCGCGAGGAGTCGCGCGGGCTCACGATCGTCGCCATCACCGCCTCCTTCGGCGAGCGCTACCTCTCGACACCCCTCTTCGCCGGTCTCGCCGACGACCCCGCGTGATGCTCCAGCTCTTCGCCGAGGACCTCTCCGCGGCCCTCGAGCGCGACCCCGCGGCGCGCTCGCGTCTCGAGGTCGCCCTCACCTACCCGGGGGTCCACGCCCTCTGGGCCTACCGCATCGCGCACGGTCTGCACCCGCGCCACCCGCTGCTCGCCCGGGTGGTCGCCGCGGCGGCGAGGGTCCTCACCGGGGTGGACATCCACCCGGCCGCCGCAATCGGGCGCCGGGTCTTCATCGACCACGCCGTCGGCGTCGTCATCGGCGAGACCGCCCTCGTGGGCGACGACGTCACCCTCTTCCACGGGGTCACCCTGGGCGGGCTCGGCCGCACCCCGGGGCGGCGCCACCCGGTGGTGGGAGAGCGCGTGCTGATTGGGGCCGGCGCGACCCTGCTCGGGCCGATCACCGTGGGTGACGACGCTCGCATCGGCGCGAACAGCGTCGTGCTCGCCGACGTCCCCGCCGGCGCCACCGCCGTCGGCTCGCCCGCTCGCGTCGTGCGCACGTCGCCCCCAGGCGGCGGGGCCTAAAGAGGGGTCCGCGGCTCGGTTAGCGTCGGGTCGTCAGGAGGCAGTCATGGCAGCGGACCGTGCATCGATGACGTCGCTCGAGCGAGAGAGGGCCTCGGTCTTCCACTCGTGGTCGGCCCAGGCGTCGATCAACCCCTTCATGGTGCGCTCGGCCGAGGGCGTCTACGTGATCGGCGAGGACGGTGAGCGCTACCTCGACCTATCGAGCCAGCTCGTGAACACCAACATCGGCCACCAGCACCCCCGGGTGGTCGCCGCGATCAGGGCCCAGGCCGAAGTGCTCACGACGATCGCCCCCCAGCACGGCTACGAGAGCCGCTACCGCGCGGCCGAGCTCATCCTGGACCGCTCCTTTCCCGGCGCGGCCAAGGTCTTTTTCACCAACGGCGGCACCGAGGCCAACGAGCACGCGGTGCGCATGGCCCGCCTGCACACCGGGCGCAACAAGGTCCTCGCCCAGTACCGCAGCTACCACGGGGCGACGGCCACCTCGATCACCCTCACCGGCGACCCCCGCCGGTGGGCCAACGACGACGGCACCGCGCCGGTCGTGCACTTCTTCGGCCCCTTCCTCTACCGCAGCGCCTTTGACGCCACGACCGAGGCCGAGGAGTGCGCGCGGGCGCTGGCGAACCTCGAGCGCACCATCGAGTTCGAGGGACCCTCGACGATCGCCGCGATCATCCTCGAGACCATCCCCGGCACCGCCGGCATCATGGTGCCCCCGCCGGGCTTCGTGGCCGGCGTGCGCGCGCTGTGCGACCGCTACGGCATCGTCTACATCGCCGACGAGGTGATGTGCGGCTTCGGCCGGGCGGGCGAGTGGTTCGCCTACGACCGCGAGGGCGTGCGCCCGGACCTCGTCACCTTCGCCAAGGGCGTGAACTCCGGCTACGTGCCCCTCGGGGGCGTCGTCATCAACGAGGCGATCAGCGCGACCTTCGCCGAGCGGGTCTACCCGGGCGGGCTCACCTACTCGGGCCACCCCCTCGCCTGCGCGGCGGCCGTCGCCACCCTCGAGGCCATGGCCGACGAGGGGATCGTCGAGAACGCCCGGCGCATCGGCGAGGACGTCCTGCGCCCCGGCCTCGAGGCGCTGGCCGAGCGCCACGCCGTGATCGGCGAGGTGCGCGGCCTCGGGGTCTTCTTCGCCCTCGAGCTCGTGGCCGACCGCGCGACGCGCGAGCCCCTCGCCCCCTACGGCCAGAGCTCGCCGGCGATGGCCGCGATCCTCGCCGCGTGCCGCGCCGAGCGGATGCTCGTCTTTTCCAACTTCAACCGGATCCACGTCGTGCCGCCGTGCACGATCACCGAGGCCGAGGCCCGCGACGGCCTCGCGCGGCTCGACCGGGCGCTCGCCGTGGCGGCCCCCTTCTACACCGGCGACTGAGCCCGACGCACCCTCCGTAGACTCGCGGTGGTGCCGCTCGACGTTCGCCGACGATTTCGCGCGCCCAAGGTCCCCGAGCCCGACGCGTGGTTCTGGACGCTCAAGCTCCTCTCCACGGCCATGGGCGAGGCGACCTCGGACTACTTCGTCCACCGCTTCAACCCCGAGCTGGTCGTGCTGGTGGGCCTGGTGGCCTTCGCCGGCGCGCTGTGGCTGCAGCTGAGCGCGCCGCACTATCAGATCACGACCTACTGGCTCGCCGTGACGATGGTCGCCGTCTTTGGCACGATGGCCGCCGACGTCCTCCACGTGGCCCTGCACGTCCCCTACCCGGTCACCTCGGTCGGCTTCGCCGTGGCGCTCCTCGTCGTCTTTGTCACCTGGCACCGGGTCGAGGGCACGCTCTCGATCCACTCGATCACCTCCACCCGGCGCGAGCTCTTCTACTGGGCGGCGGTGCTCGCCACCTTCGCGCTGGGCACCGCACTCGGCGACTTCACGGCCTACACGCTCTCAATGGGCTACCTCGCCTCGATCGTGCTCTTCGCCGTCCTCATCACCCTGCCCGGCCTCGGGGCCCTCGGTGGGTCGAACGCCGTCGCGATGTTCTGGTCGGCCTACGTCCTCACGCGCCCCCTCGGCGCCTCGGTCGCCGACTACCTGGGCTTCCCCTCGAGCGTGGGCGGGCGGGGCTGGGGCCACGGCACCGTCGCCCTCGTCTTTAGCCTGGCCATCGCGCTGGGCCTCGCGCGGCTCCTGGCCGAGCGCCGCCGCGTTCGAGGGCGCGAGCGGCTCACCCGCGCCGCGCGAGCAGGAACGTCCCCGAGGCTCGACTGACGACCTCACCCGACGGCTCGGTGACGACGGCCTCGGCGTGGGCCACCTGGCGGGCCAGGCGCACCACGTCGCCGCGCAGCGCGTAGGTCCCCCCCACCACCGCCGGGCGCAGCAGCTCGGTCGTCATCTCGATCGTCCCCTGGGTGCGGTCCCCCTCGCCCAAGGCGGCGTTGATGGCGAAGTTCATCAGCGCGTCGTGCACCACGGCGTGGACCCCGGCCTGGACCGCGCCGTGGGGGTTGGCCGCCAGCGCCGTCGGCTCGAAGCGCCCCTCGACCCACCCGAGGTCCTCCCCGTCGACCCCGTAGCGCTCGAGGGAGGCGCCGAGGCGGCCCACCAGCTCCATCCCGCCGTCGCCCAGCCACCGGTCCATGTCGCGATAGCCCACGGCCTCACGCTACCGAGGCCCGTCTAGTCTCGGGGCCGTGGGCCCGAGGGCCCCGAGGGAGGTGGGCCGTGGCCACAGCGGTGATCGTCGACGCGGTGCGCACGCCGGGGGGCAAGCGCAACGGGAGCCTGCGCGGCTGGCACGCCGCCGACCTCGCGAGCGAGGCCCTGCGCGCGCTCGCCGCGCGCAACGACCTCGACCCCGCCCTGGTCGAGGACGTGATCATGGGCTGCGTCTCCCAGGTGGGCGAGCAGGCCTTCAACGTCGGGCGCAACGCCGTGCTGGCCGCCGGGTGGCCGGAGTCGGTCCCGGCGACGACGGTCGACCGCCAGTGCGGCTCGTCCCAGCAGGCGCTCCACTTCGCGGCCCAGGGCGTGATCGCCGGGGCCTACGACGTCGTGGTCGCCGGCGGCGTCGAGGTCATGAGCCGGGTGGCCATGGGCGCCTCGGTCGGCCAGGGCGCCGGCTTCCCCTTCGGCCCGCGCGTGCAGGCCCGCTACGAGCCCGTCGGGGGCCTGCGCAACCAGGGCCTCGGGGCCGAGATGATCGCCGAGCGCTGGGGGCTCACGCGCGAGGACCTCGACGCGTTCTCCCTCGAGAGCCACCGGCGGGCCGCGGTCGCCACCGCCGAGGGCCGCTTCGAGCGCGAGATCGTGCCGATCGTCGTGCGCGACGACGAGGGCCACGACACCGAGACCACCCTCACCCGCGACGAGGGCGTGCGCGCCGACACCTCGATGGAGGCGCTCGCCAAACTCAAGCCGGCCTTCAAAGAGGACGGCGTGATCACGGCCGGCAACTCCAGCCAGATCACCGACGGCGCCGCGGCGGTGCTGGTGATGAGCGAGGAGCGCTGCGAGCAGCTCGGGCTCACCCCCCGCGCGCGCTTCCACGCCTTCGCCCTGGCCGGCGTGGAC
>JAKABC010000050.1 GCA_021802025.1 Actinomycetes bacterium | reverse complement strand
CTCTGGCCTGTCGATCCTGCTGACCTACTTGGTCCTGCGACTCCAGGGACACTTGCCCCTCAACCCCCAGCACCTCGGGGATGTGAACAGCGCGCTCAGCTTCAACGCGGCCGTCTCCTTCGTGACCAACACCAACTGGCAGAACTACGGGGGCGAGACGACGCTGTCCTACTTCTCCCAGATCACCCTCATGGTCCAGCAGTTCGTCACGCCGGCCGTGGGCATCGCGGCCGCCATCGTCGTCGTACGCGGCTTCGCCCGACGCCGAGCGTCGACGGTGGGGAACTTCTGGGTCGACCTCACCCGATGCCTCTTCTACGTGCTCTTGCCGATTGCCTTCGTGGCCGGGATCGTCTTCGTGGGTCAAGGAGCCGTTCAGACCCTGGCGGGTCCGGTCACGGTCCACGACGTCTTGAACGGGGTGACCCAGACGGTCCCCCGTGGGCCGATCGCCTTCATGGAGACGATCAAGCAGCTCGGCACCAACGGTGGTGGTTTCTTGAACGCCAACTCAGCCACGCCCTTCGAGAACCCGACTGGTTTGACGAACTTCCTCTCCATCTTCCTCGTCTTGTGCATCCCGGTGTCGTTCACCTACACCTTCGGCCAGATGGTCGGTAGCCGGCGTCACGGCCTAACCCTGCTCGCCGTGATGGCGATCCTCTTCGGCTCGGTCCTCGCCGTCACGGCCACGGCCGAGCACCAGAACAACCCGGCGGTGGCGGCGGCCGGCGTCCAATCGAGCGTCGGGAACACCGAGGGGAAAGAGGTGCGATTCGGCGATACGACCAGCGCGCTGTTCGGCGTGGCCTCGACATCGACCTCGACTGGTTCGGCCGACGCCGCGTACGACTCGTTCACCCCGATGGGGGGCTTCGGACTCCTGGCGGGCATGATGCTCGGTGAGGTCTCGCCCGGTGGGACTGGCAGCGGCCTCTACACGCTCTTGCTCTACGCGGTCATCGCCGTGTTCATCGGTGGGCTGATGATCGGGCGGACTCCGGAGTTCCTCGGCAAGAAGATCCAGGCGACCGAGGTCAAGCTCGCCGGCTTGGGCGCTCTGGTGATGCCGGTCACCGTGCTCGTCGTGACGGCCATCGCGGTCTCGACGGCCGCGGGCCGAGCCGGGCCTCTCAACCACGGGCCCCACGGATTCAGCGAAATCCTCTACGCACTCACCAGCCAGGGCAACAACAACGGTTCGGCCTTCGGCGGGCTCGCGGGCAACACCCCCTTCTACAACGTGATCGGCGCCCTCGACATGCTGCTCGGCCGTTTCGCCATCTTGGTACCGGCGATCGCCCTCGGAGGCGTCCTCGCTAGTAAAGACGTCGTCCCCCGCTCGCTTGGGACGTTCCGCACCGACAACGCGATGTTCGTGGGTCTCACCACCGGCGTCGTCGTCATCATCGGTGGGCTCACCTTCTTCCCGGCCCTGGCCCTGGGCCCGATCGTTGAGCAGCTGAGCCGCGGGAGGTTCTTCTGATGAGCGCCGCCGAGACGACGACGCCCCACGGCGTCGCCCGGGCCCGTGGCCTGTTCGATCCCGCGATCTTGCGTGAGGCGCTCGGGGGCGCCGTGACCAAGCTCGACCCGAGGGTGCAGGTGCGCAACCCGGTCATGTTCGTCGTCCTCGTCGGGACCATTGTGAGCCTGGTCGAAGCGATTGCCCACCCCGGTGTCTTCACGTGGTCCATCACGGTCTGGCTCTTTCTCACCGTCGTCTTCGCCAACTTCGCCGAGGCGATGGCCGAGGGGCGCGGGAAGGCCCAGGCCGACACGCTGCGCAAGATGCGTTCGGAGACCGAGGCGCGCCGTCTACGCCCCGACGGTGTCGAAGAGCGGGTCGCCGCCGCCGACCTCGCCGCGGGCGACCTCGTGGTCTGTGAGCCGGGTGACGTCATCCCCTCGGACGGCGAGATCACCGAGGGCATCGCCTCGGTGGACGAGTCGGCGATCACCGGGGAGTCGGCGCCGGTCATCCGAGAGTCGGGGGGCGACCGCTCGGCGGTCACGGGGGGCACCCGCGTCCTCTCAGACCGCATCGTGGTCAGGATTACCGCCGAGCGGGGCCACACCTTCCTCGATCGAATGATCACCCTCGTCGAAGGGGCCAACCGCCAGAAGACGCCCAACGAGATCGCACTCACGATCCTCCTCTCGGTCCTCACCATCGTCTTCCTCCCCGTCGTGGTGACCCTCGTCCCGTTCGCCCGATTCTCCGGGGCGAGCGTGTCCGTCGTAGTCCTCGTGGCCCTTCTGGTCTGCCTGATCCCCACGACCATCGGGGCGCTTCTCTCAGCTATCGGCATCGCCGGGATGGACCGGCTGGTCCAGCGCAACGTGCTCGCGATGAGTGGCCGAGCCGTCGAGGCGGCGGGTGACGTCCAGACGCTCCTGCTCGACAAGACCGGCACCATCACCCTGGGCAACCGAATGGCCTCGGACTTTTACCCCGTGAGCGGACACAACGAGGCCGAGGTCGCCGACGTGGCCCAATTGGCCTCCCTCGCCGACGAGACGCCCGAGGGCCGTTCGATCGTGGTGCTCGCCAAGGAGCGCTTCGCGATTCGCGAGCGCACCTTGGACCAGCCCCACGAGTTCGTCCCCTTTAGCGCCACGACGCGCATGTCCGGTCTCGACGTCGACGGTCGTCGCATCCGCAAGGGTGCGGCCGAGGCGCTCAAGCGCTGGGTCGTCGAGGCCGGCGGCACGGTGCCGACGGACCTTGACGAGATCGTCGAGCGGGTCGCCCGCGCCGGTTCTACGCCCCTCGTCGTCGCCGACAGGGCCAACGTGATCGGCGTGATCGAGCTGAAGGACGTTGTGAAGACGGGTATCAAGGAGAAGTTCGACGAGATGCGCCGTCTCGGCATTCGCACCGTCATGATCACGGGCGACAACCCCCTCACGGCGGCGGCCATCGCCCAGGAGGCGGGGGTGGACGACTTCCTGGCCGAGGCGACACCCGAGGCCAAGATGGCCCTGATCCGTCAGGAGCAGGAAGGCGGGAGGCTCGTGGCGATGACCGGGGACGGGACGAACGACGCCCCGGCCCTGGCCCAGGCGGACGTCGGGGTCGCCATGAATACCGGGACCATGGCCGCCAAAGAGGCCGGCAACATGGTCGACCTCGACTCGAACCCGACCAAGCTCATCGACGTCGTCGAGATCGGTAAGCAACTCCTCATCACGCGCGGATCGCTTACGACGTTCTCAATAGCGAACGACGTGGCCAAGTACTTCGCGATCATCCCGGCGATGTTCTATGCCGCCTACCCGCAGCTCAAGGCCCTCAACGTCATGCGACTGCACAGCCCCCAGAGCGCGATCCTCTCCGCCGTGATCTTCAATGCGCTGGTCATCGTGGCCCTCATACCCCTGGCGCTGCGCGGGGTGCGCTTTCGCGCGGTGAACTCGGCGGCAATCCTGCGACGCAACGTCCTGATCTACGGGGTTGGTGGCGTCGTCACGCCCTTCATCTTCATCAAACTGATCGACCTCATCCTGGTCGCCCTGCACGCCTACTAGGAGTCACCATGTGGACCCATCTGCGTCGATCCCTCGTCATGGTGGTGTTCTGCACGCTCGTCTTCGGTTTCCTCTACGCCCTGGCGGGTACCGGCGTCGCCCAACTGGTCTTCTCGCACCAGGCCAACGGCTCGATCGGTCCGAACGGCTCGACGCTGATCGGCCAGAACTGGACGGGCCGCGACTGGTTCCACGGCCGGCCCGACGACGCGGGTCCCTACCGTGCCAACCCTCGCGCCGGGGTGAGCGGTGGCGACAACCCCCTCGTGGCGAACGGCGTCCACGGTGAGTCGGGGGCGACCAACCTCGGACCGCGCTCGCGGACCCTGCTCGCCGACACTCGCGCCCTCGTCGCCGCCTGGCATCGCCTCGGGGTGGCGCACCCGACCCCGGACCTGGTAACAACCTCGGCTAGCGGGTACGACCCCGACATCTCCCCGGCCGACGCCCTCGTCCAGGTCCCCATGGTCGCTCGGGCGACCGGAATCGCTCCGGGACGGTTGAGGAGGCTCATCCGCGACGAGACGCAGGGTCCGCAATGGGGTTTCTTAGGCTCGTCCTACCTCGACGTGCTCAGCCTTAACCAGGCGCTGGCCCGCCTGCGCGGTCGGTCGTGAGCGCGCGGACCCGCCTGGTCGTCTGGGTCGGGTCGTTTGTCGCGCCCCTGGCGATCTCCGTGGTCCTGATCCCGGTACGGGCGGTCTTCGCCGGGGCCGCGATGGCGCTCGTGCTGGTGGCGGCCGTGACCGTCCTCGCCGTCGTGGCCGACCGCGGCGCCGGCTACGTGGCGACGCTGTCCGCCGCCGCCTGGTACGACTACTCCTGGGCGCCCCCCTACGGGCGATTCACGATCGGCCACCGGGCCGACCTCGAGACGTTCGTCGCGCTCATCGTCGTCGGTGTCGGCGTGACCGAGCTGGCCCAGTGGATCCGGCGGAGTCGGCGCCGCCACGACGAGAGCGCCCGACTGGTGAATGTCGTCGCCGAGGGGGCCGCCCTCGGCGCCTCGAGCGAGCCGGTGCGGGTGGTCGTCGCGCGCGCCGGGGAGCTGCTGGTCGAGACCCTTGGGCTGAGGGCGTGCCGCTACGAGCCCGGTGAGATCAACCCACCGCACGCGCGCCTGCTCGCGAGCGGGGAGGTCGAGAACGCGGGCCTGCTCTGGCCGGTCGAGGAGTGGGGGCTGCCGGGGCCCGAAACCGAGATCGCCGTCACCTGGCGTGGACGGGTCGTGGGCCGCTTCGTCCTCACCCCGCGACCCGCGCACCCGGTGTCGCTCGAGCGTCGCGTCGCCGCGGTGGCCCTGGCTCAGTCGGTGGCGGGCTCGCTGCCGGGTGCGAGGGTGTCCGGAGGGTCGTGAGCCGCGGGACGCTGCGGGTCTACCTGGGCTCGGCGCCGGGTGTGGGCAAGACCTACCGCATGCTCGACGAGGGCTGGCGGCGCCACCACCGGGGAACCGACGTCGTGGTCGCCTTCGTCGAGACCCACGGCCGTCCCCTCACCGAGGCGCAGTTGCGCGACCTCGAAGTCGTCCCGCGCGTGACCCGCGAGTACCGTGGCGCGCTCTTGAGCGAGATGGACCTCGAGGCCGTCCTCGCGCGCGCCCCCCAGGTGGCCCTGGTCGACGAGCTTGCCCACACCAACGTCCCGGGCGGGCGCCACGAGAAGCGCTGGGAGGACGTCGAGGACCTGCTCGCGGCGGGCATCGACGTGATCACGACGGTGAACATCCAGCACCTCGAGTCGGTCAACGACGTCGTCGAGGCGATCACCGGCGTCACCCAGCACGAGACCGTGCCCGACCCGTTCGTGCGTCGCGCCGAGCAGGTCGAGCTCGTCGACATCACGCCCGAAGCGCTCCGGCGGCGATTGGCCCACGGCAACGTCTATCCGGCCGATCGCATCGACGCCTCACTGGCGAACTACTTCCGCGTCGGCAACCTCGGGGCGCTACGTGAGTTGGCCCTCTTGTGGCTCGCCGACCGGGTCGACGAGGCCCTCACGAAGTACCGCGAGGAGCACGAGATCGGGCGGGCCTGGGAGACGCGCGAGCGCCTGGTGGTGGGCCTGGCCGGTCGGCCGACCGACGAAGGTCTGTTGCGCCGGGCGACCCGGATGGCGGCGCGCACCGGGGCCGAACTCGTCGCCGTCCACGTGGTGGGCGGCGACGCCGAGGCGAGGGAAAGCGATCGGCGAGCCCCGCGCGAGCTCGTCGAGGAGCTCGGCGGTCGCTTCCGCGAGCTCGTCGACGACGACGTCGCCGGGGCCCTCGTGGCCTTCGCCCGTAGCGAGCGAGCCACCCAGATCGTGGTCAGCGCCGGTCACGGCCGCTCGTGGAGACGCCCCCGGGGCGGCGTCGTCGAGCGACTGGTCGCACTGAGTCGCGACCTTGACGTGCACGTCATCGCCCCCCACGAAGCGACACCCCCCACGCCGCGAGCCGGTCGGCGGCCGGCCGGTTCGGTGGCCCCCGCGCGAAAGCTCGTCGCGTTGGCCGCTGCGCTAGTGGTACTCCCGGGACTCAGCGCCGCGCTGGCCGCGGTGCGCTCAAGCGTCTCGATCTCGACGGTGTACCTGGCGTATCTGGTAGCGGTCCTCGCCCTGGCCTCTCTCGGGGGAGTACTCGTCGGGGTCGTCGCGGCCGTCGGTGCGGCCGTTCTCGAGAACTACTACTTCGTGCTGCCCATCCACACCCTCAGCGTCAACCACGTCGACGACGCGGTGGCGCTCGTGGGCTACCTCGCCTTCGCGATCGTCGCGAGCATGCTGACGACCTCGAGCGTGCGCCGTTCGGCCGAAGCGCGCCGTGCGCGTGCCGAGGCCCGGGTGCTGTCCCAGGCGGCCCTGGCGGTTGGAACCTCGGTGGAGGTCCTCGAGCCGCTGCTGGCCGCGCTGGCCGACACGCTCGGCGCTGCCGCGGTGTCGCTGCTCGAGACCCACGGCGAGGGACGAGACGTCGTCGTGCGCGTCGGGGCGCCCTCGGGCGACCTCACGGCGGCCGTGGTGGTACCAGTCGACGAGGACCACGACCTGGCCCTGGAGGGGGTCTCGCTGAGCGGGGACGATCGGGCTCTGGTGGGGGCCTTCGCGGGGCGGATCGCGGTCGGCCTCGCGGTCGTCGAGGCCGTTCGGTCCGGCGAGCGCGCCGCCGGGGCCCTCGCGCGCGAGAGTCGCCGGGGGGCCCTCGTCGACGCCGTGCGCGCAACGCTCTCGCGCGAGGTCGCGTCTCTTCGACGCGAGCTCGATCCGGGCGCTCGCGCGATCCACCCGGCGCACTCGAGTGCGGCGGACCCCCGGTCCACCCCCGTCGAGGGGGCCCTCACACGCCTCGAGCACCTGTGCGCCCAGCTCGACGCGGTCACGGGCTTCGACGCGTCGGCGACGGCCATCGCGCCCGTGGCGCTCGAGGACCTGGTGGCTCTCGCCGTGGCGACCGTCGGGGACGACCCGCGGGTGGTGACCGACGTGGAGCCCCTCGTCACGGTTCTCACGGACCGCGAGGCCGTCGGACGCGCTCTGGCCGCGTACCTCCAGTCATCGCTCGACGCGGGGGGGCGCGATGACCTGGTGCGGGTCAGCGCGGCCCTCTGCGGGGAGCGCGTGGAGATCGCGGTCGTTGACCGCGTGCGCCGCGAGCGCGGCGACGGCGACGTCGCGCGGGCCGTGGCCGCCGGCCTCGTCGGTCAGGTCGGCGGGGAGACCCGCGTTGAGGACACCCCCGGGGGCGGGAGCACGGCCGTGATCGAGCTGCCCTCCGCGTTCGGGCCCGACGCGTCCGGGTCCCCCGATCCCCCGGGAGGTGGGGCAGCGGGGGTCCCGGACGCGTCGGGTGGGGGGACTACCTGACGACGATCGTCCCGGTCATGAACTGGTGAATCTTGCAGAAGTAGTGGTACGTCCCCTTCTTGCGGGGTGCCACGACCACCCGGCGCCCGTGGACCGGGATGTCGCCGGTCGTGAAGCGCCCGTTGATCGCCGTGAGGGTGTGCACGACGGAGTCCTTGTTCACCACCACGATCCGCTCGCCCGGTGCGACGACGATGCGCATCGGGTGGAACATGAAGTTGGAGATGACGATCGTCGCGTGCACCGGGGCGCGGAGGCTGGACGAGTCCCGGTGGCCGAGCGTTCGCACCGTCGGGGCCGCCGCCCCGCCGAGGGCGGCCGCGGGAACGGCCGCCCCCAGGGCGAGGACGAGGGTCAGCACACCCACCGTGAGACCTCGATTCCGCGGGGCGCCCACGGCTAGGCCGCCTTCGCGGTCGAGCTGAAGGCGAGCGGCACGCCCCCCGGGCTCTGGGCGCCCGGGTACTCGCCGAGCACGTAGTAGAGGATCGCGACGTGCTGCATCTCCACCGGCTGGATCGAGGCCGACAGGGCGATCGCCTCTTTGGACATCAAAGCGGACGTCTCCTTCTGGTACGTCTCGGCCGCGATGATCTCCAGGGTGAGCGCCAGGTTCGCCAGTCCGGTCACGTCGGTGACCTTGGCGAAGTCGCCCTTCACGACCGGGGTCAGGGTCGGGTTGGTGACCGTGACCCGGGCCTTGCCGTGGCTGCGCAGGACCGCGTTCCACGCGTCGGCGTGCTGGGTGTGCTGGGCCCGCGCCGTGGTCGCGAAGGTCGCGACCGCGGGGGGCACCGACCCGAGCTTGCCGGCGGTGGCCGCGGCGAGTCCGGCGCTGTAGGCGAAGACCGCCAGGTTCTCGAGCGACGCCGCGACGGCCGCGACGGCGAGGTCGCCGCGCAGGCCGGCGGGCGGGAAGGCCCGCTGGTCGAGTGCGCCCGTCGGGGTCCGCCCACGGGTGAGCGCCCCGGCGACGCCGGGAACCCCGGCGCCGACGAGGGCGGCGCCGCCGACGGCGGCCGCGCCCGCGCCGAGTAGGAAGGTGCGCCGGCTCGTCGCGCGCGGTGAGGGCGCCGCCTCGCGGGCGTTCTCGACCATGCGCTCGACGCCGGCCCACATCGCCGGCATGCCGACGTCGTTGTGGAGCTCGTCGAGCTCTCTGGTCATGGCGAGCAACTCACGCTCGCTTCCGGTGAACGGGTTGTTCGTGGTCACTTGACGGCTCCTTGGCTAGCGGGGGCGGCACTGCTGGTTAGGTAGAAGGGGTGGGGGAAGCCGACCTTGCCGGCCGCGGCCGGCAGCTTCGCGGCCGTGCCCGGGTCGAGCGAGATCAGCTGGGGCTCACCGGCGCCGAGGAGGGCCTGGACGGCGAGCAGGACGGCGACGTGCTGAGCCTCGACGCCCATGATGCTCGCGAACAGGGCCCGGTTCGAGGTCGACGAGGTGAGCGTCGTGTCCTTGACGTAGGTCTCGGCCGCGATGTTCTCCAACTCGATGGCGAGGCCCACGACGGCCGTGGTACCCGCCGCCGCCGAGGCGCCGGACAGGCTCTTGACGGCCTTGTCGACGACCGGGACGAACGCGGGGTCGGGCTTGGTCTGGACCGGGGCCCGCATCGCGCGCAGCGCCGCGTTGAAGGCGGCGGCGTGCTCGGCGTGCTGGGCGCGCGTGGTGCGGGCGAACTTCGCCACCACCGGGTTGGCCGACGAGCCGCCGATGTAGTCGAGGGTCAGCGCGGTCGCGTAGGTCGCGACCGCGAGGTTCTCGATGGAGGCGGCCGTCTGGAGGATCTGCGCGTCGCGCGACGAGGTCGCAAAGGCCGGGGAGGCCAGCGCGCCGACCAGGGCGATACCGCCCACGGCGCCCAGGGCGGTCACGCCCAGGGCGCGCGCGAGCGCCTCGCGCTGGGCCTCGTGAAAGGCACGGCTCTCGACAGGGTCCTCCTCGGGGGCCTCGTGGGTCAGTTCGACGAGTTCGTCGAGGGCCTCACGGGTCGGGCGCAGGGCGTCGGCCTGTAGGTCCTGGGACTCGTCGAGCAACTCGGTGAGCGCTCGGGGGTCTGGGGTCATGGGTTCCTCCTCCAAGGGTGGGTAGGGTCGTCGGGTATTCGGTGCGTCGCGCGGGCCGGATGACGCCTTTTCCCCATCCGTCTCGCGCGCGGCCACGAAAGAAGGTGCATGGAGGAGTTCACCGAGGCCAGTGACGCCCAACTCGTCACCCACGTGGCCCGTTACAGCCAGGCGGCGCTCGCCGAGGTCTACCGCCGCCACGGCGGCGCCGTCTTCGGCCTAGCGAGCCGCGTCCTCAACAGCCGGGCCGAGGCCGAGGACGTGACCCAAGAGGTCTTCTTGCGGCTGTGGAACGCGCCCGAGCGCTTCGACCCCACGCGCGGGTCCCTCCGGGCCTACCTCATGACGATGGCCCACGGACGGGCCGTCGACGCCGTGCGGTCCCTCTCGGCCGCGCGCCGCCGGGAGACGGCGGACGCCACGCGCTCGATCTCACCCACCCCCGACGTCGCCCAGCGCGCGTGGGACGCCGTGGTGAGCGAGCAGGTCGCCGCGGCGCTGACCACCCTGCCCGAGCCCGAGCGACGGGCGATCGAGCTCGCCTACTTCGAGCGTCACACCT
>JAKABC010000049.1 GCA_021802025.1 Actinomycetes bacterium | reverse complement strand
AAGCGCTCGGCCAGGGCCACGAAGTCCTCGACGTGGGCGAGCAGGGCCAGGTTGTGGGCCGTCGTCTTGCCGAAGCCGATCCCCGGGTCGAGCCACAGTTCGCCGACCCCGGCCGCGCGCGCCCGCCCCGCCAGGTCCTCGAGGTGGGCCAGCACCTCGGCCACGACGTCGTCGTAGCGGGGGTCGAGCTGCATGGTGCGCGCGTCGCCGCGGCGGTGCATCGCCACGTAGCCGGCTCCCCGCTCGCCGGCCACCCCGTAGAGGGTGCCCGAGACGTCGTTGACGATCCGGGCGCCGGCGGCCAGCGCGTCGCGCGCGACACGGACCTTGGTGGTGTCGACCGACACCGTGGCCTGCTCGGCCAGGCGCTCGATGACCGGGAGCACCCGGCGGGCCTCCTCGGCCTCGGCCACCGGCTCGGCGCCGGGCCGGGACGACTCGCCCCCCACGTCGAGCAGGTCGGCGCCGTGGGCGAGGTGCGCGCGGCCGCGCTCGATCGCCTCCTCGACGGCCGCCGTGCGCGAGGCCGGGTAGAAGGAGTCGGGCGTCACGTTGACGACGCCCATCACGGCCGGCGTCAGCGCCACGGGCCCCGGCGCGGCGTGACGAACTGCAGCGCCTCGGCCCGGTACGCGGCGTCGTCCCGGAAGACTCCGCGCACGGCCGAGGTCACGGTGGTCACCCCGGGCTTCTTCACCCCGCGCATGGTCATGCAGAAGTGCTCCGCCTCAACGAGCACGATCGATCCCCGCGGGGCCAGCTCGCGCTCGATGGCCTCGGCGATCGCGGTCGTCATGCGCTCTTGGACCTGGAGCCGCCGGGCGTAGCCCTCGACGAGGCGGGCCAGCTTGGACAGTCCGGTGATCTTGCCGTCGGGTCCGGGCAGGTAGGCGACGTGGGCGTGGCCGATGAAGGGGACGAGGTGGTGCTCGCACAAAGAGACGAAGGGGATGTCGCGCAGCATCACCATCTCGTCGTGGCCGACCTCGAAGGTGACCCGCAGGTGTTCGCCGGGGTCGACCTCGGCGCCCTCGAACAGCTCGACGTACATGTCGGCGACGCGCCGGGGCGTCTCGACCAGGCCGTCGCGCTCGGGGTCCTCCCCGATGGCCTCGAGGAGCTCGCGCACGAGCCGTTCGACCCGGGGCTGGTCGACCATCGATTACGCCTCGCCGACGTAGGTGTAGATGGCGTCGAGGTTGCGGTAGCGCTCGTTGACGTCCAGGCCGTAGCCGACCACGAAGTCCGAGGGGATGGTGAAGCCCACGTAGCGCAGCGACTGCTCGACGCGCTGCTCGCCGGACTTGAGCAGCAGCGCGCAGACCTCGAGGCTCTTGGGGCCCCGGGCCCCCAGGTACTGGCGCAGGTAGTTGAGCGTGAGCCCCGAGTCGACGACGTCCTCGACGATGAGCACCGCGCGCCCGCCGAGGTCGGTGTCCAGGTCCTTGACGATGCGCACGACACCGCTGGTCTTGGTGGCCGCGCCGTAGGAGGAGACGGCCATGAAGTCGACCTCGACGGGCAGGCGGATGGCCCGCATGAGGTCGCTCATGAAGTTGAGGGCGCCCTTGAGCACGCAGACCAGCAGCGGCGGGTCGTCGGCGTAGTCGGCGGTGACCTGGGCGCCGAGCTCGGCCACCCGGTCGGCGATCTCCTTGGCCGAGACGACCACCTCGCCGAGGTTGCCGTTCGTCCAGCGGAGCCCGTCGGGCGCACTACCCATGGTCGGTCAGCGTAGTGGAACGGTCCTCGAGCGCGAGATGGCGGGCGCGGCGCGCGAGCCGTCGTCCGCCCGAGAGCTCGGTGGCCACCACCCGCCCGTCGACGACGCCGATCGCGCGATCGACCTCGGCCTCGCTCGGCGGGTGGACCTCGCCCAGCTCGTCGGCGTGCGCGAGTCGCACGCGCAGCCATCGCGCGAGCCGCGCCCGCGGCCACCCGCGCAGCTCGCCCACGTCGGGGTCGCCGAGGGCCCGCCCGCGGTCGGCCTCGGCGAGATCCTCGAGCCAGCCCCGATCCTCTCGCGCGAGGCGGGCCAGGCGCGCGAGGAGGGGCACCACGTCGCGCTCGGCCACCGACTCGAGCAGCGGCAGGACCTCGTGGCGTATCCGGTTGCGCCGGTACCGGGGGTCGAGGTTGGTGGGGTCGTGGCGGGCCTCGACGCCGCGATCGGCGACGTAGGCCGCCAGCGCGGCCCGGCGCACGCCGAGCAGCGGCTTGGTCGGGTCGCCGACCATCGGTGAGAGCCCGTCGAGTCCCGCGCCGCGCAGCACGTTCAACAGCACCGTCTCGGCGAGGTCGTCCATGGTGTGGCCGGTGAGCGCCCCCGCGGGCAGGACCTCGCGGCGCGCGGCGCGCGCGCGGGCCTCGAAGCTCGCCCCGGCCGGGACCGAGACGTCGTAGACGACGACCGCCACACCGAGGCGCTCGCCGAGCGCCGCCACGAAGCGCGCGTCGTCAGAGCTGTCGGGGCGGGCGTGGTGGTCGACGTGGTGGAGCGTGACGGCGAGCCCGGCCTCGAGCGCGAGCAGCGCCAGGCCCACCGAGTCCGGCCCGCCCGACACCGCGAGGGCCGCCGCGGCGCCGGGGGGCGGGAACGCGCACGCGTCGAGGAGTCGACCGGGGTCCATCGGCCCCACGTTAGGGTCGCGCGCGCGTGTCCCTCCAGGACGACGCGGCGCGGGCGGCCACGTACTCAACGGCGGCGTAGACCCCGACGAAGAAGCCGATGGGCCAGCCCGACCAGTAAGCGCTCGCGATGCCCGCCCACACGCACGCGAGCGACAGCACCGCGGCCAGCGCGAGGGCCCGTCCGGGTCTGCGGACGAGCATCCGCGCCGCCGCCGGCGGGCCCACGGTCAACGCGAAGGTGAGCAGCGCCCCCACCACCGGGACGGCGAGGGCGGCGCTCACCGCGAGCAGCACCAAGAACGTCGCGTCGAGCACCCGCACGGCGACGCCCCGCGCGGCCGCGATCTCCTCACTCAACGACGAGTAGAGCAGGGGGCGAAAGACGACGGTGAGCACGACCGTGGTCCCCACCACGAGCAGCGCCAGGGCGACCACCTCGGCTCGCGAGACGCCGAGCAGCTCGCCGAAGAGGAGGGCGTCGATCGCCGGCTCGTAGGCCCCGCTCGCCGCGAGGAGCGCCGCCCCGAGGGCCAGCATCGTCACCAGGGCCAGCGCGGTCACCACGTCGTCGCGTCGTCGCCCGAGCGCGGCCACGCCGAGCGCGGAGGCGACGGCGAACACGACGAGCCCGAGCAGGGGGCTCGCTCCGATCAGGGTGGCCCCGGCCGCCCCGGCGAAGGCGCCGTTGGGGATGGCGTGGGCGGCGAAGGCGCGCTGGCGCACAACGACGAACAGCCCGACGGCGCCGCTCACGATCGCCACCAGCGTGCCGGCCAGCCAGGCGTTGGCCATGAAGGGCGCGAACACGGCTAACCCCGACGCGCTCGCGCGCGCGACCACAGGGCCGAGAGCGCGACCTCGACCAGGATCACCCCGACGACGCACGCGCTCACCGGAACGCTGCGGTGCGCACTGCTCCAGTAGAAGCTGTCGTAGCTCGCGAGGATCCCGAGCTCGACCGCGGCCACCCCGGCCGCGATCGCGCCGAGCGTCGCCCCACCGAGACCGCGCGCGACCCGCAGGGCCGCCGACGCCGGGCCGACGAGCAGCGCCGTCGACAAGATGGCCCCGATCACGAGGGCGCTGAGCGCGACCGAGGCGGCCAGCACCACGACAAAGGCCAGCCCGATCGCGCGCGGGCGCACGCCGCGCGCCGCGGCGAGCTCGGGGTTGAGTGAACTGAGCAGGAGGGGCCGGCGCACGACAAAGAGCGCGGCCAGCGTCCCCGCGGCGACCGCCACGCCGAGCGGGACGACCGAGGGTGAGACCGTGAAGACCGAGCCGAAGAGCACGGACTGGGTCGAACCGGTGGCCGAGCTCGAGGAGCTGACGAAGTAGAGCAAGAGGGCCGTGAGGCCGGCCGCGGCGCCGAGCACGACCCCGGTGGCGACGTCGCGGTCGCGGACCCGCTCGGTCCCGGCCGCCTCCATCGACCCGCCCCCGAGGACCCCGGCGAGGAGGAAGCCCACCAGCGGCGCCGCTCCCACGAGCGAGGCCCCCGCGCCGCCGGCCATGGCGACGTCGGTGAGCGCGTGGCCGGCGAAGGACTGGCCGCGCACGACCACCACGACCCCCACGGCGCCCGACACCACGGCCACGACCGCACCCAGCACGAGGGCGGTGCCGACGACCGGGTTCGACCAGAAGCCGGGTTCGACGAGCCAGTGCATCAGCGCACCACGACCTCGGGATGCGCGCCCGGGTCGCCCGCCTCCCCCTCGACCACCACCACGCGACCGTGGACGGTGAGCACGTCGACGTGGTGGCCGTAGAGGGCGCTCAGCACCTCGGCGCGCACCACCTCCTCGGTGGTGCCGCACGCGACGCCGCCCTGGGCGATGTAGATCACCCGGTCCATCACCGGCACCAGGGGGCCGATCTCGTGGGCGGAGAGCACGACGGCGACGCCCTCGGCGCGTCGGACGCGATCGAGCACGGCGATGGTCTCGTGGACCCGCGGCAGATCGAGGTTGGCCAGGGGCTCGTCGAGCAACAAGAGCCGCGGGCGGCTGGCGAGCGCGTGGGCCATGAGGACCCTCTGCTGCTCACCGCCCGACAGCGCGCCGATCCGGCGACCGGCGAGCGCGCTGAGCTCGAGCGACGCGAGCACCGCTTCCACCCGCTCGCGCACGCCCCGGCCCCGGCGCGCGAGGCCGAGCCGCGTCCCGTCGACCCCCAGCGCGACGAAGTCCGCCACGCGCACCGGGACGTCGTGGTCGAAGGCGACACGCTGGGGGACGTAGCCGACCGGTCCGCCCCGGCGCCCCGGGCGGCCGGCGACGATG
This sequence comes from Actinomycetes bacterium, assembly GCA_021802025.1. Lineage (GTDB taxonomy): Bacteria > Actinomycetota > Acidimicrobiia > Acidimicrobiales > RAAP-2 > RAAP-2. The sequence continues at coordinate 5,101 of JAKABC010000049.1, read as the reverse complement.
ACCTCACCGGCCGTGGTCGCCTGCAGACCGAGGATGGCGCGCAGCAGCGTCGTCTTACCCGACCCGTTGGTGCCGATGAGACCCACGAACTCGCCCTCGCCGACGCGAAAGTCGACGTCGTGCAGCACGGTGCGCCCCCCCAGGGCGACCTCGACCCTATGGACGTGGACGACCTCGCGACGATCCTCGGGCAGTGGTTCGCACCCCATCAGTGAAGCCTCCTCGTCGAGCGCCCTCGACCGAGCGCCCTCGCTATCGCGTCGATCTCCGCCGTCATCCAGCTCTGGTAGGTGAAGCCCCGCGGCATCGTCTCGTAGAGGGCGACGATGGGCACGTGGGCCCCCCCGGCGAGTCCGGTGAGGGTCGTGGTCACCGGGCTCGACACCTGGGCGTTCACGAGCAGGGCCGCGACCCGACGACCGCTCAGGAGCGTCTCGAGCGTCCCCACGTCCTGGGGGGCCGGGTCCACGCCGTTCATCACGTCGGCCTGGAACCTGAACGGCGTCGCGTTCGAGAGACCGAGGGCCGAGAGCAGGTAGTCCCCGACCGGTTCGGTCGTCGCCACCCGCCGGCCGCCGAAGCGCGCGCGCAAGGACCGGATCCTCGCGCGCAGGGCGACCATCGCGTCGTCAAAGCGCGCGAGGCGGGCCGCGAAGTACCCCCGGTGGGTGGGATCGATCCGCGCGAGGTCACCCTCGATCGCCCCGGCCACCTTCGGCATCGTCGAGGGGGCGTACCAGAGGTGGGGGTTGGGGATCGAGACGGCGAGTCCGAGGACTCGCTGGGCCACGACCACCCGACGCCGGGGGCTCGGGCTGGCCGCCTCGACCACTCCCATGAAGTCGTCGTACCCCGCGCCGTTCTGGACGACCAGGCGGGCCCGGGCCACCTCGCGCGCGACGCTCGGGGAGACCTCGAAGCCGTGGGGGTCGGCGTTGGGGTTGTTCATCACGGCCGTGACCGACACGTAGCGACCCCCGACCTGACGGGCCACGTCGGCGTACTGGCTCTCGGCGGCGACGACCGGGATCGTGCCCGGGGCGACCGGCGCCACCGCGGCCGCGCAACCACCGAGAGCCACCCCCGCGAGGGCCAGGCCGCCCACGAGTCGCGCACGGGGGCGTGGTCGTGTCGCGCTAACTGGAACCATTCCAGGTATGGTATCTGAAATGATTCCAGCTAACAACGTGACGGCCGGTACGCTCAGCCCGTGACGACCCGCGAGACCCCCCAGCGGCGCGAGGTGGTCCGGGCCCTGTCGCGCCTCCAGGGGTTCGTCAGCGCCCAGGAGCTGCACGCGCTCATCGCCGACGGCGGCGGGCGGATCGCCCTGGCGACCGTCTACTCCCAGCTCAAGAGCCTCGTGGCCTCGGGCGAGGTGGACGTCGTGATGACCGACCGGGGCGAGAGCCTGTACCGGCGCTGCGTCGTCGACGCCCACCACCACCACCTGGCGTGCCGGCGCTGCGGACGCACCATCGAGGTCGACGCCCCCGACCTCGAGGCGTGGGCGGGCGAGGTGGGCCGGCGCCACGGCTTCCACGACCTGCGCCACGTGCTCGAGCTCTCGGGGGTCTGCGACACGTGCGCGTCGTAGCGCTCGAGGCGCGCGAGGTCGCGGGCCTACCCCTCTACGGGCTCGCCGAGGCCGACGCGCTCGGAGTCGACCTCGTCGTGAGCGCACGCCCCGGCGGGGTGAGCCGCGCGCCCTATGCGGGCTTGAACCTGGGCGCGCACGTCGGCGACGACCCCGCCGCCGTCACCGAGAACCGCCGACGGCTCGGCGCGGCGCTCGGCGCGCCGGTCGTCCTCGTGCGCCAGGTCCACGGCGCGACCGTCGTGGACGCGGCCACGGCGGAGGAGTCGACCGAGGCCGACGGTCTCGTGGAGGCGGGGTGCGAGCGGGCCGTGGGCGTGCTCGTCGCCGACTGCGTGCCCGTCGCCCTGATCGACCCGGGCCGTCGCGTGGCGGTCGTCCACGCCGGATGGCGGGGTCTCGCCGCGGGGGTCCTGGGCGCGGCGCTCGTGCGCTTCGAAGATCCCGCGCGCGTCGTGGCGGTGCTCGGCCCGTCGATCTCGGGTCCGGGCTACCAGGTCGGCGACGAGGTGGCCCGGCGCTTCGGCGAGCACCCGGGCGCCCTCACGCCCGACGGGTCGGACCACTGGCGCCTCGACCTGCGCGCCGTGGCGGCCGCCCAGCTCGAGGGCCGCGGGGTCGAGAGCTCCCGCGTGCTCGCGTCGGCCGAGGTCACCGACGGCGGGGCGACGTTCTTCTCCGATCGCGCCGAGCGGCCGACGGGGCGCTTCGCGCTCGTCGTGCGGCGACGCCCGTAGCATGGAGGCCCTATGACGGACGGCTCAGGGCCGGCCCGGGCCGAGGCCTTCGCCTACGTCGGGCTCGAGGTCGGGCGCGACACGCTGCGGGGTCGCTACAGCCTCGACGGGCGCATCTTCGAAGAGTCCGTCACCTTCTCCGGGACGGGCCGACTGGACCGATCCGACGTGGTGGCCGTGGCCGAGCTGTGGTACCTGCTCGCGGGCCTCTCGTACTACAAGGCCGGCGCGGCGCGGCGCATCGACCTCGCCGCGACGCCGGTGGGCGAGGCCGGCCGACGCCTCGTGGCGGCGGCCCTGGTCGACGGACTGGGCGAGTTCGCCTACGTCAACGGCCTCTCCCTCGACGACGTGCCCCTGGTCGGGGGGAGCCCCGCCCCCCGGGTGGCGCCCGCGCTCGACCCCTCGGGCGTCCTCGTCCCCTTCGGCGGCGGCATCGACTCGGTCGTCACCGTCGAACGTCTCTCGCGCGACCTCGACCGCGCCCTGTTCGTCGTGAGCCCCGCGGCCGGGCGCTTCGCCCCGCTCGAGGCGACCGCGGCGATCACCGGTCTCGAGGTCGTGCGCGCGACGCGCACCCTCGACCCCCAGCTCACGAGCGACCCGTCGCTGTGGCGGGGCCACGTCCCGGTCACCGCCATGGTCACCCTGCTCGCCGCCGTGGCGGCGCTCGCGACGGGCCGCGGCGGCGTGGCCATGAGCAACGAGCACTCGGCCTCGGCGCCCAACCTCGTCGTCGACGGCCGGGCGGTGAACCACCAGTGGAGCAAGTCCCTCGCCGCCGAGAAGCTCGTCGCGGCGGCGCTGGCCGAGCGGGTGGGTTCGGCCCTCAGCGTGGCGAGCGTGCTCCGTGACCGCAGCGAGATCTGGGTGGCGCGCGAGTTCAGTCGTCTCGAGCGTTACCTCCCCGTCTTTCGCAGCTGCAACCGCGCTTTCGCCCAGCGCCCCGAGGACCGGGCCGCGGGCTGGTGCGGCGCGTGCGACAAGTGCCTGTTCGTCAGCCTCGTCCTCGCCCCCTTCGTCGAGCGCGCCCGCCTGGGCGAGCTGCTCGGAGTCGAACCCCTCGCCGACCCGGCCCGCGAGGCCCAGCTGCGCGCGCTGGTGGGTCTGGGGGCGACGCCCAAGCCCTTCGAGTGCGTCGGCGACCCGACCGAGAGCGCCGCGGCGGTTCTCGAGGCGGCCTCACTGCCCGAGTGGGCCGGCGCTGAGCCCCTCGCGTCGGTGGCGCGCGAGTGCCGGCCCGCCCGCTCGCTCCTCGATCTGCTCGAGCCCCAGGGGGCGAGCCGTGTCCCGGCCCACTGGCTTCGCTGACCTCGCCGGCCGGCGCGTCGGCCTGTGGGGCTTCGGCGTGGAGGGCCGCGCGACCCGGGACCGGCTCGAGGGCACGTGCGAGCTCGTGATCGTCGACGACCGCGACCTCGGCGACGGGGTGCTCGTCACCGCCGAGGGCGGTCTCGAGGCGCTGGCGCGCTGCGAGGTCGTCTTGAAGAGCCCCGGCGTGCCGCGCCGTCGCGCGGACGTGCTCGCCCTCGAGGCCGGCGGCACCGTCGTCACCTCGGCGCTCAACCTCTGGCTCCTCGGCGCCGACCGCTCACGGGTCGTCGCCGTGACCGGGACCAAGGGCAAGTCCACCACCACGGCCCTCACGGCCTTCGTCCTCGAGTCGCTCGGTCGAGCGGCGATCGCCACCGGCAACCTCGGTCGCCCCCCCTACGACCCCGCCCTCGACACCGAGGGCCGCGACGTCGTGGTCGAGGTCTCGAGCTTCCAGAGCGTCGACCTCGAGGTCGCCCCGGCGGTCGTCGCGGTCACCGCGCTCGGCAGCGACCACCTCGACTGGCACGGCTCGCTCGAGCGTTACCACGAGGACAAGCTCGCCGTCACGCGCGCCCCGGGCGAGCACGTCACCCTGCTCGCCGACGTCGCGGCGCTGCGCGCGCGCCGTGCGCTCGTCGGGGGCGCGGTCGCCTGGGTCGGTCCCGACGAGCACGGCCTGGCCGCCGCGCTCGGCCTCGTGGGCGCCCACAACGACCAGAACGTGGGCGTCGCCCTGGCCGCCGCGGCGGCGCTGGCCGGGGTCGATGTCACGACCGCGCGCGAGGCCGCGCGCGCGAACGCGGGGCGCTTCACCCCCCTACCCGGACGGCTCACGCTGGTGGCCACCGAGCGCCGCGCGAGAGGTGACGTGCGCTTCGTCGACGACGGGCTCGCGACCTCGCCCCTGCCGACCCTCGCGGCTCTCGCGGTGTTCGACGTCGCGCCCCTCGCCCTCATCGCCGGCGGCTTCGACCGCGGCGTGGACTACGCCGCCCTGGCCGAGGCGCTCGTGCGGCGCACCGCGCCCACCACGGTGGTGACGACCGGTCCCGCCGGCGCGCGGATCGCCGAGGCGCTCGCCGCGCGCGGGGCGCCCGAGCGCGCCCACACGGCCGCGTCGATGGCCGAGGCGGTCGCGCTCGCGCGCGCGGCGCTCCCCGAGGGCGGCGTGGTGCTGCTCTCGCCGGGCGCGCCGAGCTTCGACCGCTACAACGACTGGGCCGAGCGCTCGGCCGACTTCACCCAGGTCGTGAGGTCGCTCGTCGGCTGAAGCGCGCCGAGCCCGTCGCGGGCGACCGCGCGCGCCGTCACGGCGTCGAGGGCCGGGGCGATGTGGAAGCCCTGACCGTAGCGGGCCCCGAGGGCCCGCACCCGCTCCAGGACGAGTCCGTCCTCGACCCCCTCGACGAGGACCCCGAGGTCGAGACGGGCGGCGTGCTCGAGGATCGTC
>JAKABC010000048.1 GCA_021802025.1 Actinomycetes bacterium | reverse complement strand
ACGCGGCGTCGATCGCGGCCCTCTTCCTCACGACCGAGGCGGTCGTGGTCGACAAGCCCGAGGAGAAGGCTCCGGCCGCCGCGGGCGCGGGGATGGACGACTACTAGATCAACCTGATCTCCCGGACGCGACGGCGCGGGGCGTAGGCCCCGCGCCGTCGTGCGTGGGAGTCCACCGTGGGGCGGCCGGACGCTGGGGCCGTCGACCCCTCTAGCATGGGCCCCGTGACCACGCCCGAGCCGCTCGTCCCCTCGCGCGGACTCTCCGTCGTGCACCTGTTCTGTCACCGGGTCGGCGAGGTCGACCGACCGGCCCTTATAAAAGCCGTCGACGAGGCGGTCGCGGCCGGGTTCCAGGTGATCCCCCTCGCCCTCCTGGGGGCCAAGGCCGACGTGGGATTCATGGTGATCGGTCCCGACCTCTGGGAGATCCGCCGGTTCCAGTCCCGAGTCCAGGGGGCGGGCCTGCGCGTCGATGACTCCTACGTCTCGGTCACCGAGGTCAGCGAGTACGCCCAGGGCATGCCCGAGGCGATGATGAACGCCCGGCTCTACCCGGTCCTGCCGCCCGAGGGCAAGCGGGCCTTCTGCTTCTACCCGATGTCCAAGCGTCGTGGGGAGACCAACAACTGGTACGCGCTCGACTACGAGCGCCGCGAGGGCCTGATGCGCGAGCACGGCTCGACGGGCAAGACCTTCCGGGGGCGGGTCCTGCAGCTGGTCACGGGCTCCACGGGGCTCGACGACTGGGAGTGGGGCGTGTCGCTGTTCGCCGTGCACCTCGACGACCTCAAAGAGTGCGTCTACACGATGCGCTACGACGAGGGCTCCACCCTCTACGGCGAGTTCGGCCCCTTCTACACCGGCATCGTGGGCACCCTCGACGAGGTCCTCGACGCGGCCCTCGGCTAGGGGATCGTGGCCGGCGACGTCCCCGAGAAGACGCTCCGGCGCTGGGCCGAGGCGTTGGCCGGCGTCGCCAAGACGGGGCTCGGCTTCTCCGACAGCCCCTACGAGCGCGAGCGCTTCGAGGAGGTCCTAGCGATCGCGGCCGACATTCGGGCCGCCGCCGACGCGGGTCTGGAGGGAGTGCCCGACGCCGGGGGCGTCGTCACCCAGTGGCTGGCCGAGGTCGGGCGCGGGGTCGCCGGCTACCAGACGCCCAAGGTCGCCGTCGGCGCGGCCGTCACCGACGGGGAGGGTCGGCTCCTGCTCATCCAGCGCTCCGACTCGGGCTACTGGCTCTACCCGACCGGGTGGTGCGACGTGGGCTACTCCGCTCCCGAGGTCGTCGTCAAGGAGGTCCGCGAGGAGACCGGCGTGCTCGTCGAGCCGATCCGGCTCATCGGCGTGCTCGACGGGATGCGCCTGGGCGAGTCACGCATCCCCCTCTACTCACTCCTCTTCCTCTGTCGGGCCGTGGGGGGCGATCTCCACCCCCACCCCCAGGAGGTGCTCGACGTCGGCTGGTTCGAGCGCGACCACCTGCCGAGCCCGATCATCGGCGCCGAGCGGTGGGCCGGTCCGGTCTTCGCCGCCATAGACGGCGAGGTTCACGACGTCTACTACGACGACCTGCGCCGCCCGGTCTGGCGGGGGGAGCCGTGATCGAGGTCGAGGCCGCCACCTCGGTGGACGACGAGCTCGTCGCGGACCTGAACGCTCTCGTGGCCCAGCTCTCGACCAGCGCGCCACTCCTCACTCTCGAGTTGGTTCGCGAGATCGTCGACTCTCCGACGACCACGCTCTACCTCGCGCGCGACGGTGACCGTGTGGTCGGCACCCTCACCCTGGCGCTCTTCTCGATCCCCACCGGCGTGCGCGCCTGGATCGAGGACGTCGTCGTGGACGAGGATGCGCGCGGTCGAGGGGTGGGCGAGGCCCTCACCCGTCGCGCACTCGAGGACGCCCGCCGCGCCGGTGCACGCACCGTGGACCTCACGAGTCGGCCATCGCGCGAGGCGGCCCACGCGCTCTACCAACGCGTCGGGTTCGTCGAGCGCGACACGAATGTCTACCGTTTCTTGGTAGAAGTTCTTGACGGGCAGTAAATGACACCGGGCATCGCAGTTCCCGCGTTGGCGGGTCGCCGCGTCCACCTCGAACCATTGGCGAGCGGTCATATCGCGGCACTGGTCGAGGCCGCGAGTGAGGATCGATCGACGTACGCGTTCACGGTGGTTCCGCAAGGACACAGTGCGATGTCCGCCTACGTCGACGAGCTGTTGGGAGACTTCGACCGTGGTCTCGTTGTGCCGTTCGTGCAAGTGGATGCGACGACCAATCGCGTGGTCGGCGTGACACGTTTCTTGACACTTCGTTCGCGACCGGGCCACACCGTTCCGTATGCGGTGGAAATTGGTGGGACGTGGCTGGCAGCCTCGGCCCAACGCTCAGGCATCAATACCGAAGCGAAGCTACTGATGCTGACTCACGCGTTCGACCGCTGGAATGTCGCTCGAGTCGATATCAAGACCGATGACCGCAATGAGCGAGCGAAGGCGGCGATTGTGCGTCTCGGCGCGTCCTTCGAAGGCGTTCTTCGTCGTTGGCAGCCCTCGCAAGTGGTCGGAGAGGAATCGGCTTACCGCGATACTGCGATGTACTCAATCATCGAGGATGATTGGCCCGCAGTCGCTCCGAAGTTGATAGCACTGGTTCGGTAGTCAGCCGACCTTCAAGGACTCTGCGTGCGTGCCCAGATCAGAACCGTAGATGAACGTCTACCGCTCCCGACGCGACCGGGCCGTCGGCGCCGGTGTCAGACTGACGTCGTGCGACGCGCCGCTTCGCTCATTGCAACTGCCGTTCTGGTGGCCGTGGGGCTTCCGGCTTTGGGGTCACGGTCGATCGTCGGCGCGACTGCCGTCCCTGTCTGTGTCAACTCTGCGCTGCGAGTCACGACCTACAACGCCGTGGTTGGTGCGGGGAGCGTGAACAACCTCATCTGGATTCGCAACGTGGGCTCCCGCGCGTGCTCTCTGCGGGGTTACGCCATGGTCCACTTCGTTGGGGTGTACGGCGTCGGAGCGAACGATACGCGTCCCCACCTTCTCGCGGTACCCGAAAGGCGCTCGTACGGCCGTATCGGTAATGACCTCGGCGGCCTGACGAGGGGGCGGTCCATCCCCACGGTCACGCTCGCACCGGGGGCCCTCGCCTCGTTCTGGCTCTACGGCACCGACGAGCAGCACGGCACTCCCGCGACCAGCCGGTGCATCGTCTCGTACACGATGATCGTAAGGCTGCCCGGCTCCTCGACGCCGATCGCGGTGCGCGCATCCCGGGTCGACGGCTTCTACTGGTGCGGGGCCGTCACGGCTCACCCGATCGTCCCGGGAGCGTCCGGCTCGGATCCGCCCCAGCCGTTGAGTTACTACTTCGGGGCGCGGGTGGCGTCGGTGAGCGGGCGAGGGGTCGGTACCCCGTCGATCCCGTCCCGTCCCGCTCGTGTGTAAACTTTCTCCCTTTGCCTCGAAGGGAGTCCCGATTGACTAGTCCCCAGTTCCCCGCCCGCGTCGTCGTCCTCGGCTGCGGGTCGGTCGCCCAGTGCGTGCTGCCCCTGATGCTCGAGCACTTCTCACTCCGCCCCGACGCGGTCACCGTGATCGAGAGCCGCGACAACCGCGAGCGCGTCGCCGCGTCCATCGCCCAGGGCGTGCACTACGTGCGCGAGGTCATAACCCAAGAGAACCTGGGTGAGGTCCTCGGCGCGCACCTCGGGGCGGGCGACATCCTGGTGGACCTGGCGTGGAACATCGGGCTCACGGAGCTGCTGGACTGGTGTCGGGATCACGGCGTGCGCTACCTCAACACCTCGGTCGAGGTCTGGGAGCCCTACGAGAACGCCGCGGAGGTCCCGCCCACGCAGCGCACGCTCTACTGGCGCCACATGGCCCTGCGCCGTCAGATCGCCCGGTGGGGCGACAACCACGGCCCCTCGGCCGTCGTCGAGCACGGGGCCAACCCGGGACTGGTCAGTCACTTCGTCAAGTGGGCGCTCGACGACATCGCCGGCGCCGCGCTGCGCGACCGGGTCGTGGGCGACCCCGAGGGACTCGCGGGCCTGGTCGAGCGCGACGCCTGGAACGAGGTGGCCCGCGCGCTCGACGTGCGCGTCATCCACGTCGCCGAGCGCGACACCCAGGTGTCGACCCGGCCCAAGGAGCCCGGGGAGTTCGTCAACACCTGGAGCGTGGACGGCTTCTACGAAGAGGGCGTCGCGCCCGCGGAGATGGGCTGGGGCACCCACGAGCGGCGGCTGCCGCCGCTGGGTCTCGAGCATCAGGGCGAGGGCCCGCTCAACCAGATCTGCCTCGCTCAGATGGCCCACAAGACCCTGGTGCGCTCCCGAGTGCCCTCGAGCCAGATCGTCGGCATGGTGATCCGCCACGGGGAGGCCTTCACGATCTGTGACCACCTCACGGTGTGGGAGGGCGAGCGCGCGATCTATCGCCCGACGGTGCACTACGCGTACTGCCCGAGCGACGCCGCGTGGGCCAGCTTCGTCGAACTCGAGGGCGCGCAGTACGCCTACCCCGAGCGCCAGCGCATCATGAACGACGACATCGTGGCGGGCCGCGACGAGCTCGGCGTCTTGGTGATGGGCCACCCCTACCGCGCCTGGTGGACCGGAATGCTGACCTCGATCGAGGAGGCGCGCGCGGTGGCGCCCCACCAGAACGCGACGACCGTCCAGGTGGCCGCCTCGATCCTGGGCGCGCTCGACTGGATGATCCGTCGTCCCGAGGAGGGCGTCCGGGTCCCCGACGAACTGCCCTGGCGCGAGGTCCTCGACGTCGCCCGACCCTACGTGGGCACGACCTGGTCGGGTCCGCTCGACTGGGATCCGGTCTCGACGCGCGCCGACTGGTTCGACCGGTGGTCGGGCCGCGAGTTGGACCGGGACGACCCCTGGCAGTTCACGAACTTCCTGGCCTGATCAGCGCCGGCGCGCGAGGAGCCAGGTGAAGGGCTGGGTCGAGCCCCAGGGCGTCGTGTGCTCGTGGCGCCCCGCGTCGAGCGGCTCGAATCCCTCGCCGATCTCGTCGGCGAGCTCGGCCGGGTCCCAGCGCGCAACGGGTAGCCCCGAGCACGTCGCGGGGCCGTCGGGGGCGAAGGTGGCGAGCAGCGCGTACGAGCCCGGCGCCGTCGCGCCCTCGAGCCGTTCGCGGTAGGCGGCGCGCGCCGAGGGTTCGACGAGGAAGTGGAAGACCGCGCGGTCGTGCCACAGCGCGTAGGTCCGCGCGGGCCGCCAGGCCGTGACGTCGGCGCTCACCCACGTCACCCGATCGGCCGTAGCGCCCAGGCGCGCGCGGGCCTCGGCCAGCGCGCTCTCGGCGAGATCGAGGACCGTGAGGTCGCTGAAACCCCGCTCGAGCAGCGCGTCGACGAGCCGCGAGGCGCCGCCGCCGACGTCGACGACGGGGGCCTCGGGTGCGAGGTCGAGCCGGTCGAGGATCTCGAGCGTCGAGGTCGGGGACGGCTCGGTCCAGGAGCGCTCCTCGGGGGTCGTGGCGCGGTAGCGCTCGTCCCAGTGGCTCACGGCCCCACGATACGGCGCTCGCCCCTGGGTACGATGGCCCATGCCCGTCGAGGAGCTGAACCCCGCCGACGAGTCAGCGGTGGTCGCCCTGTGGGAGGCGGCGGGCCTCACCCGACCCTGGAACGACCCTGGGGCCGACTTTCGTCGGGCCCTCGCGGGCCCGAGTTCGACGGTGCTCGGCGTTCGCGACGGCGCCTCCCTCGTGGGCGCGGCGATGGTCGGCGACGACGGGCACCGCGGGTGGCTCTACTACCTCGGGGTGGCGCCGGCCCACCACGGACGGGGGGTTGGCCGGTGCCTCGTCGAGGCGGCCCAGTCGTGGCTCGCGGCGCGCGGCGTGGCCAAGGTCCTGCTCATGGTGCGTCGCGAGAACGACGCGGCGCGTGGCTTCTACGCGGCCCTCGGCTTCAACGAGGAGGACGTCGCCGTCTTCGGGCGTCGAGTGGGCGCGCCGTGAGCGAGTCGATCCTCGCCAGGGCCTCGGTGCGCCGGGTCGTCGACGCGCTCGAGCGCGCGGGCCGGCCAACGTCGGTGCGGGTCCTCGACGACTCGGCGCGCACCGCCGCCGACGCGGCCGCCGCACTCGGTGTCGCGGTCGGCCAGATCGCCTCGTCGATCGTCTTCGCGCTACCCGACGGCCACCCGCTGCTCGTGATCACGAGCGGTCGGCACCGGGTCGACACCGCGCTGGTCGCGGCGGCCCTCGGCGAGCTCGAGCTCGGTCGGGCCGACGCCGACTACATCCGGGCCTGGACGGGCTTCGCCATCGGCGGGGTGAGCCCAGTGGGCTGGAGCGCCGCGGCCACGGCCGGCCTGAGCCCTACCGGCTACCCCCGCGAGGCCACCGTCGTGATCGACGAGGCGCTCGGCGACTACGACGTCGTCTTCGCCGCCGCGGGCCACCCGCACGCCGTCTTCGCGACCACCTACGCGGACCTCGTGGCGCTGACCGGTGCGACGCCGCTGCGGGTGGCCGACGACTGAGGCCCTCGACGCCGTCCACCCACCCTGACAGACTGGCGCGGTGACCCCGCGCGACTTTGACGCCGTCGACCACTACCTCGAGGACACCCTGCTCGGGGACGACCCCGTGCTGGCGGCGGCCCTGGCCGCGAGCGACGAGGCGGGGCTGCCCGCGATCGCGGTCTCGCCCCTCCAGGGGCGCCTGCTGGAACTGCTCGCGCGCGCGACGGGCGCACGGCGGATCCTCGAGGTCGGGACCCTGGGGGGCTACTCGGCCATCTGCCTCGCCCGCGGTCTCGCCGAGGGCGGGAGGGTGGTCACGGCCGAGCTCGAACCCCACCACGCCGCGGTGGCGCGGGCCAACCTCGAGCGCGCCGGCCTCGCCGAGCGCGTCGAGGTCCGGGTGGGCCCGGCGGCCGAGACCCTGTCGACGCTCGCCCGCGAGGGGGCCGATCCTTTCGACCTCGTCTTCATCGACGCCGACAAGACGGGCTACGCGCAGTACTTCGAGCTCGCCCTCGACCTCGTGCGGGTCGGGTCGCTCATCGTCGCCGACAACGTCGTGCGCGACGGCGAGGTCGCCGACGCCGCGTCGACCAACGAGGCGGTCCGGGGCGTCCGCCGCTTCCTCGAGCGGGTCGCTCGCGAGCCCCGGGTCGAGGCCACCGCGATCCAGACGGTCGGGGTCAAGGGCTACGACGGATTCGCGGTCGTCTCGGTCGTCGCGTGAGCGACGAGGTCTACACCCACGGTCATCACGAGTCGGTGCTGCGCAGTCACCGGTGGCGCACCGCCGAGAACTCGGCGGCGTTCCTGCTCGGGCGGCTCAGCGCGACCTCGCGGGTCCTCGACGTGGGGTGCGGGCCGGGGACCATCACGGCCGATCTGGCGCGCCGCGTGCCCCTCGGCGAGGTCGTGGGCCTCGACCGCAGCGCGGTCGTGATCGAGGCGGCCCGGGCCGAGCACCGGGTGGGGAATCTCTCGTGGTGCGTCGGTGACGTCTACGACCTCGGCTTCGACGACGCCACCTTCGACGTCGTCTTCTGCCACCAGGTGCTCCAGCACCTGGCCCGACCGGTCGAGGCGATCGGTGAGATGCGTCGGGTCCTTAAGCCCGGGGGCGTGCTCGGCGCGCGCGACGCCGACTACGGCGGCTTCGTCTGGGCGCCGAACGATCCCGCGCTGGATCGCTGGAACGCCCTCTACCACCACCTCGCCCGGCTCAACGGCGCCGAGCCCGACGCCGGACGCCGCCTCCCGGGCTGGGTCCGGGCGGCGGGACTGGTCGAGCTCGAGGTCTCCTCGTCGACCTGGACCTACGCGAGCGTGGCCGAGCGGCACTGGTGGGGCGGGCTGTGGGCCGAGCGCGTGACGAGAAGCGACCTCGCCGATCAACTGCTCGCGCACGGGCTCTGTGACGAGTCCGAGCTCGAGTCGCTCGCTGAAGCGTTCCGTCGCTGGGCCGCGAGTCCCGACGGGGTGTTCGTCGTGCCCCACGTCGAGGTCGTCGCGCGACGGGAGGCGTCCTAGCCGGAGTGGCTTAGAGTGAGGGCGACGAAGGAGCACCGTGGCCTATCGCGACATGGACGTGGCGGCGAGCCCGCTCGAGCTGATCGGTCACACCCCGATGGTGCGACTCACCGCGGTGGTCGAGGGCGTGGCCTGCGACGTGATCGCCAAGCTCGAGACCACCAACCCCGGCGGCAGCGCCAAGGACCGGCCGGCCCTGACCATGATCGAGGCGGCCGAGCGCGACGGCCTGCTCGGGCCGGGCTCGACCATCATCGAGCCCACGAGCGGCAACACCGGGGTGGGCCTGGCCATCGTGGCCGCCCAGCGCGGCTACTCGTGCGTCTTCGTGATGAGCGACAAGATGGCGCCCGAGAAGATCGACGTTCTGCGCGCCTACGGGGCCGAGGTCGTGGTCTGTCCCACGGCCGTGCCCCCCGAACACCCCGACTCCTACTACTCGACGGCCGAGCGGCTCACCCGTGAGACCCCGCACGCCTTTCGCCCGGACCAGTACTCCAACCCGAACAACCCCCGGGCCCACTACGAGACGACCGGGCCCGAGATCTGGGAGCAGACCCGCGGCCGGGTGACTCACTTCGTGGCCGGGGCCGGGACCGGTGGCACGATCTCGGGTGTCGCGCGCTACCTCAAGGAGCGCAACCCGTCGGTCCAGGTGATCGCGGCCGACCCCGAGGGCTCCGTCTTCTCCGGCGGGGCCGGCCGGCCCTACCTGACCGAGGGGGTCGGTGAGGACTTCTGGCCGGCCAACTACGACCCCTCGCTCGTCGACCGCGTCGTCGCGGTCTCGGACGCCGACGCCTTCGCCATGGCGCGCGCGGTCACCCGACGCGAGGGGCTGCTCATCGGGGGCTCGGGCGGGACGGCCGTCGCCGCGGCGCTGCGCGTCGCGCGCGAGCTGCCCGCCGAGGCGCTCGTCGTCGTCTTGATCCCCGACTCGGGACGGGGCTACCTGTCGAAGATATTCAACGACACGTGGATGACCGAGTACGGCTTCTTGCGCCCCCACGACGAGGACGACGTCGGTGACGTGCTGGCGGCCAAGCGGGCCCGCCCGGGCGAGGGGCTCGACGACCTCGTGCTCGTGACCGAGGACGTCCTGGTGCGTGACGCCATCACGCTGATGCGGGCGAAGGACGTGAGCCAGCTGCTCGTCACCGTCACCGACGAGCTGCCCCTCGCGGTGAAGGAGGTCTCGGGCTCGTTGAGCGAGCTCGGCCTGCTCGAGGCGACGACCCGCGACGCGTCGGTCCTCGGGCTGCGGGTCAAGGACGTGGCCGACCCGCCGCTGGCGATGGTCGGCGTCGGCATGCCGGTCACCGACCTGACCCGCGAGCTCTCGCGCACGGCCGGGGTCCTGGTGCTCGACGGCGGGCACCCGGTGGGGGTCCTCACCCGTTCGGACCTGTTGAGCTTCCTCGAGCAGCGCAGGGCCGGATGACCGGGTTCAACACGCGCGCGATCCACGTGGGCTCCGAGCCCGACGCCACCGGGGCCGTCAACCCGGCCGTCTATCTGACCTCGACCTACGCCCAGGAGGCCGTCGGGGTGCCGCGCTTCGCCGACTACTCCCGCGTCGACAACCCGACGCGCCACGCGCTCGAGGAGTGCCTGGCCGAGCTCGAGGGGGCGGAGTGGGGCGTGGCCTTCGCCTCGGGGCTCGCCGGCGAGGACGCCCTGTTGCGCACGCTCGCCCCCGGGGATCACGTCGTGCTCGGGGTCGACGCCTACGGCGGGACCTACCGGCTGCTCACCCGGGTCTACGGCGCCTGGGGGGTCGAGGTCTCCTGCGTCGATCTCGCCGACCTCGACGCCGTGGCCGCGGCGATGCGTCCGACGACGCGCGTCGTCTGGGCCGAGACGCCGAGCAACCCGTTGCTCGGGATCGCCCCGATCGGCGACTTGGCCGACCTGGCCCACGCCCACGGGTGTCGTCTGGTGGTCGACAACACCTTCGCCACGCCGTACCTGCAACGTCCCCTCGAG
>JAKABC010000047.1 GCA_021802025.1 Actinomycetes bacterium | reverse complement strand
GCACGGGAAGGCCCGGCGGGCGTCGGTGTTCTCGAACTGGGTCGTGCCGATGACGTGCTCGACGCCGTCGCCGTCGACGTAGGTGGAGCGGTAGAAGCCCTCGAGCCCCGCCGAGATGGTCCCGGTGTAGTCGATCTCGAGGGTCGCCGGACCGGGCTCGAGTGGCTCGTCGAAGACGAAGGTGGCCGTCTCGTAGGTGGCGTCGTGGCGCACCTCGCGCGAGTGGCGGGTGGTCGCACCCCGGCGCACGACGGCCGGGTGGAGGTCGAGCTCGAGGGCGTGGAGGGTGAGCTCCGAGGTCGCCTCGAGCACCTCGATCTCGACCTCGACGCGGCCGGTGAAGGTGAAGCTCGAAAAGTCGGGGGTGATGAAGATTCGGTAGGCCGAGGGGACGATCGCGCGGCCGAGGCGGTAGGGGTTGGTCGAAGAAGTCACAGTTGGCCACCCTATTGCCAAATCCTCTACGCTCGCCAGGTGACGTCGACGCCCACGCCGGTCTCGCTGCGCCAGAAGCCGGGTCCCAACCGACTGGCCGTGACGGGCATCGGCAACGCGATGCTCGACATCATCACCCAGGACCACGACGAGGTCTACCGATCGCTCGGGCTGACCAAGGCGGCGATGCACCTCATCGAGGCGGACCAGCTCGACACCTTCTACGGGGCGATGGGTCCGACCATCGAGATGTCCGGCGGGTCGGTCGCGAACTCCATCGCCGGGGTGGCGGCCCTCGGCGGCACGTGCGGCTACATCGGCAAGGTCGCCGCCGACGACTTCGGCGAGCGTTTCCGCCACGACCTCGCCTCACTGGGCGTCGAGCTCGACCTCGCGATCGCTAGGGAGGGCGAGGGGGCGACGGGGCGCTGCCACGTCTTCATCTCGCCCGACGCCCAGCGCACCATGGCCACCTACCTCGGCGCGTCGAATCGCCTGACCGCGGCGGACATTCGCGCGGATTTGATCGCCCGGTCCGAGATCACCTACGTCGAGGGCTACCTCTTCGACCTCCCACCGGCCATGGAGTCGATCCGCAAGGTCGTCTCGATCGCCCACGAGCACGACTCGATGGTCGCATTGTCGCTGTCGGACATGTTCTGCGTCGAGCGCCACCAGCGCGACTTTCTCGACCTCGTCACGAGCGACGTGGACGTCCTGCTCGCCAACGAGCACGAGGCGAGGGCCCTGTTCGGCCTGGAGGACCTCGAGGACGTCTTCGGGGCGCTCGACGAGCTGGGCGTGCTCGGGGTCGTGACGCGCGGCCCCGAGGGGGTCGACGTCGCGACGCTCACCGGCGTCGTGCACGTCCCCGCCCACGAGGTGACCCCCGTCGTGGACCAGAACGGCGCGGGCGACATGTTCGCCTCGGGCTTCCTCTACGGCCTGGCCCTGGGCGCCGACCCGGTCGAGGCGGCCGAGCTGGGCTCGCTGTGCGCGGGCGAGGTGATCACCCACCTCGGGGCCCGACCGGAGTCCGACCTCGAGCTGCTCGGCATCGAGGCGGGACTCCTCTAGCCCGCCCTCGTCGCTCTCGACCCGGTCGACGCCGGGATCGTGATGGTGAGTGGCGAGGGTCGCGCGCCGACGAGACGAGGCGCGGGGCCCCGACGCGGCCGCGAGCGCGCGACTCGCCACGACCCGCGCGCCGCGAGGGGGCCGCCCCCGGCGACCCCCTAAAGACCCTGGGCGTCGAGGACGGCGTCGAGCTCGCGGGTGCGCTGGTTCTCCCAGCGGACCCAGGAGATCGATATGGGGATGCAGGCGAGCAGCATGAGCGCGTCGCCGCCGATCCACATGATCGATCCGCCCAGGTGGATGTTCGATAGGGCCCAGGCCGACGTCGCGCCGCGCGGGGTCATCGCCGCGTAGGCCGGGAAGGGGACGGTGCGGGTCATGTTGAGCGCGAGGCCGGTGAAGGTGTCGACCGGGACGGCCGCCATGACGTAGACGATCCGCAGCCCCGGGTGGATCGTGCGGCCGCGCTCGAGCCCGAACGCGGGGCGAAAGAAGAGGTAGCCGACGACCAAGAAGGCGATCTGCTCGAGGTGGTGGACCCACTGGTGCTCCATCATCAGGTTCACGAAGCCGGTCAGGTGGGTCGCCGGGATGAAGGCGAAGTAGAGCCCGAAGCCCACCAGGGGGTGGGTCAGAACGGTGAGCGCGCGGCTGTCGAGCACGCGGCGGATGGTCCGATTCCCGGCGCGATAGGCGAGGTCGAGGGGGGCGGAGAGGGCGAACAGGACGGCCGCGACCATGATGAGCAGCAGGTGCTGAATCATGTGCACACTGAAGTACGCCATGTCGTAGACCCCGAGCACGGACTCGGTGGCGAGGAAGGTCACGACGATCCCGGCCATGAAGCACGCGGTGCGCTCGCGGGGCCAGTCGCCGGCGCGCGCGACGCCGCGCAGGTACAGGTAGGCCGCGGCGAGCAGCAGCAGGATCGGCAGGACACCGAGGTGCCACTCCCCGAGGTCGTGCCAGGAGAACGCGGGCGGCCGGGTCATTCCGGGCACCGCGTCAGTCTACGAGCCGGTGCGAGCACCAGGCGAGTCGGTACACTGACCGCGTGCGTCGGTACCTTTCAGCGCGGGCGCTCGCGTTGCACCTCGCACTGGTCGTGTGGCTCGCCGGGTGCACGGTGGCGGACTGGTGGCAGGTCGGCCGGGCGGTCCACGGTAACCAGCTGAGCTACCTCTACGCCATCGAGTGGCCGCTGCTGGGTGTGCTGGGCGTGCTCGGCTGGTACGCCCTGTTGCACCTAGAGCGTCCGAGCGAGGAGGAGCTGGAGCGTCGCCGGGCCTACGAGGCCGAGATGCGCGGCGCCGCC
Organism: Actinomycetes bacterium; assembly: GCA_021802025.1. Lineage (GTDB taxonomy): Bacteria > Actinomycetota > Acidimicrobiia > Acidimicrobiales > RAAP-2 > RAAP-2. The sequence continues at coordinate 8,014 of JAKABC010000047.1, read as the reverse complement.
CAGGCGGCCCGCGAGGCCCACCGCACCGAGGAGGACCCGGCGCTCAGCGCCTACAACGACCACCTGGCCCAGCTCACGAACCAGCCCAAGCGGCGACTGTTCGGTCACTGATGGACGCGACGTTCCGGCGCTACCGGACGATGTCGTTCGTCACCGGGACCACTCTGCTGATCCTCTTCGCGACGCTGGCGCTGCACACCGTGGACCTCACCCTCTGGAAGCACCTCTTCTGGTTCGTCGAGATCGTCGGGATCGGCCACGGGGTGGTCCTGTACCCGATCTATATGGTCATGTGCTTCAACCTGGTGATGAAGTTCCGGCTCAACTACGCGCTGCTGGCGGGCATGCTGCTGGCGGGCTTCGTGCCGGGGCTGGCCTTCTACATCGAGCACCGGATGCGCCTCAAGCTCTACCCCGAGGGACTGCCGGCGAGGTGACCACCTGGCTGGAGCGGCGGGTCATCGCCTTCGCCCACCAGGGGGGCTCCTTCGAGGGCCCGTCCTCGACGCGCTGGGCGATGGCCCGGGCGCTGGCCGCCGGGGCGAACGCCCTCGAGCTCGACGTCCACGCGACGCGCGACCGCCACCTCGTCGTCAGCCACGACGCCACCGTCGATCGCACGACGGCGGCCACCGGCGCGATTCCCGACCTGACCCTCGCCGAGCTGCGCGAGCTCGACAACGCGTACTGGTGGATCGAGGGCGAGGACGTCTCGCCGGGCCGCGAGCCGGGCGCCTACCCCCTGCGCGGGCGCGCCCCGGCCGATCGGAGCCTCGGGGTGGCCACGCTCGGTGAGGTTCTCGAGGCCTTCCCCGGGGTGCTCCTCAACCTCGACATCAAGGCCACCGACCCCGAGGTCGAGCCCTACGAGGGACTCCTCGCCGAGACCCTGCGCGCGCACCGGGCCGGTGCGCGGGTCATCGTCGCCTCGTTCCACGACCGCGCCCTCGAGCGGTTCCGCCGCCTAGCGCCCGACGTGGCGACGTCGGCCGGCACGAATGAGGCGACGGCCTTCTACCTCGCCCACCTCGCCGGCGAGATGCGGGCCTGGCCCTTCGTCGCCCTGCAGGTGCCCGCGCGCGTGGGGGGAATCGAGGTCGTGACCCCGGCCTTCGTCGACATCGCCCACCGCTCGGGCGTCGCGGTGCACGTGTGGACGCTCAACGAGCGCTCGGCGATGGAGGCGGCCCTGGCGGCGGGGGTCGACGGGGTGATCAGCGACCGCCCGACGGTGCTGGCGGCGCTGCTGCGTGAGCGGGGTGAGACGTGGGACGGCCTGGGGGCGTGACTAGCCGCGCCCGCAGTTCGGCTTCTTGCCGTGGTTGGCCTTCTTCTTCGCGCGCAGCTTGCGCTTCACCGTCCGCTTAGACATAGGTGACAATGGTAGTCGGCCGCGTCGGACGCGAGCCACTCGAAGGAGGCCCGTGGACGCCACCCCCGCCCGTGGCCAGCTCGTCGTGGTCGCGACGCCGCTGGGCAACCTCGGTGACCTGAGCGAACGCGCCCTCGCGGTGCTGGCCGACGCCGACGTCCTCTACTGCGAGGACACCCGTCGCACCCGCCAGCTGCTGGCGGCCCGCCGCATCGACGCGGCCGGGCGACTCGAGGCGCTCCACGAGCACAACGAGGCTCAGCGGGCCGCCGAGGTCGTCGCGCGCGTCGCGCGCGGCGAGATCGTCGCCCTGGTGAGCGACGCCGGGACCCCGCTCGTCTCGGACCCCGGGGCCCGGGTCGTCGCCGCGGTGGCCGAGGCGGGGCTCCTCGTCACGACGACACCCGGCCCCTCGGCGGTGGTGGCGGCCCTGAGCGTCAGCGGGCTCGCCGCCGAGCGCTTCTGCTTCGAGGGGTTCTTCCCCCGGCGGGCCGGCGAGCAGCGGGCCCGGCTCGAGGAGTGGGCCCGCGAGACCCGTCCGATCGTCTTCTTCGAGTCGCCCCGGCGCCTCGGCGCGACGCTCGCCGCCCTCGCGGGTCGCTTCCCCGAGCGGCGCGCCGCCGTGGTGCGCGAGCTCACCAAGCTCTACGAGGAGGTGGCGCGCGGACCAATCAGCGAGCTCGCCGAGCGCTTCGCCGGCGAGGTCCGCGGCGAGGTCGTGGTCGTGCTCGAGGGTGCGGACGCCCCCGCGGCGCCCACGCGCGCCGAGCTCGAGGGCGCCCTCGACGCGGCCATAGCGCGCGGGCTGAGCACGCGCGCGGCGGTCGAGGAGGTCGCCGGTGCCCTGGGCGTCGCGCGCCGCGAGGCCTACGACGTCGCGCTCACGCTTCGGCGTCGCCTCTAGGGGGCTCACTAACCTCTACCCATGGGCCGCTTCTACCTGACCACCCCCATCTACTACGTCAACGACGCCCCGCACGTGGGCACGGCCTACACGACGGTCAACGCCGACGCGATCGCGCGCTGGCACCGCCTGGTGGGCGACGACACCAAGTTCCTCACCGGCACCGACGAGCACGGTCAGAAGATGGCCGAGGCGGCCGAGCGCCACGGCGTGACCCCCACGGAGTGGACGGACCAAACCGCGGCGCGCTTCAAGGAGGCCTGGGCGGCCCTGGACGTCGACTACGACGACTTCTTGCGCACGACCGAGCCGCGCCACTACCGGACCGCCCAGATCTTCCTCACGCGCATCTACGACAACGGGTTCATCTACAAGGGCCTCTACCAGGGCCTCTACTGCATCAGCTGCGAGGACTACTACACCCTCGAGGCGAGCGACCAGGGGAACTGTCCGGTGCACCACCGGGCCCTGGTGGAGATGGAGGAGGAGAACTGGTTCTTTCGCCTCTCGGCCTTCGAAGAGCGCCTCCTCGAGTACTACGACCTCCACCCGGGATTCGTCACCCCCGAGACCAAGCGCAACGAGGCCCGCGCCTTCATCAAGGGCGGCCTGAAGGACATCTCGATCACCCGGACCTCGATCAGCTGGGGCGTCCCGGTGCCCTGGGACGAGGGCCACGTCTTCTACGTCTGGTACGACGCGCTGATCAACTACCTCACCGCGATCGGCTACGGCCGCGAGGACGACGAGGTCGAGCACTGGTGGCCCCACGTCCACCACCTCATCGGCAAGGAGATCCTGCGCTTCCACTGCGTCTGGTGGCCGGCCATGCTCATGGCCGCTGGGCTGGAGCCGCCCCACCACGTCCACGTGCACGGCTGGCTGCTGGTGGGCGGCGAGAAGCTGAGCAAGTCGCTCGTCGCGGCCGGCGGGGTGCGCATCCAGGACATCTCACCGGTCGAGCTCGCGGCCCAGTTCGGCGTCGACCCGGTGCGCTACTACCTGGTGCGCGAGACGGCCCTGGGCAACGACGGGGACTTCTCGATCGAGGGGATCGTCGCGCGCTACAACGCCGACCTGGCGAACAACCTCGGCAACCTCGTGGCGCGGGTCGCGGCCGTGGTCGGCTCGAAGTGCGCCGGCCTCGGTCCGGCGCCGGGGTCCGAGGGGCCCCTCGCCGCCGCGGCCGCCGCGGCCGTGGCGGCCAACCGCGAGGCGTGGGCCCGCTTCGCCCCGCACCGCGCGCTCGAGGCGACCTTCGAGCTCGTGGGGGCGACCAACGCCCACCTCGAGGCCCACGAGCCCTGGAAGATGGCCCCGGGTCCCGAGGTCGAGGCCGTCTTGGGCGACGCCCTCGAGGCGATCCGGGTCGTCGCGATCCTCGTCTCCCCGGTGATGCCCTCGGTCGCGGGTGAGATCTGGCGCCGCCTGGGGCTAACGGGCCGGCCCGACGAGGGGCCCCTGGAGGCGAGCGCGCGCTGGGGCGCCGCGCCGGCACCCCGCGCCCTCGTGCCCGGTGACGCCCTCTTCCCGCGCATCCGAGACGACGCGTGAGCGGCTGGACCGACGCCCACTGCCACCTCCAGGACACCTTCTTCGACGAGGGCGCGCCCCAACTCGACGCGGTGCTCGCGCGCGCGCGGGCGGCCGGGGTCGATCGGGTGGTGGTCGTGGGCACCGACGCGACGACCTCGGCCGGGGCGCTCGAGGTCGCCGCGACGACCGACGCCCTCGAGGCCTACGCGACGGTGGGACTCCACCCCCACCAGGCCACCGAGGACCTCGCCCCGGTCGCCGCGCTCGCCCGTTCGGGTGCGTCGCGCCTGGTCGGGATCGGTGAGTGCGGACTGGACTACTACTACGAGCACAGTCCCCGCCCCGACCAACGCCGGGCCTTCGCCGCCCAGGTGGCCCTGGCCCACGAGCTCGACCTGGCCCTGGTGGTGCACGCGCGCGACGCCTTCGACGACCTCTTCTCGGTCTTCGCCAGCGAGGGCGTCCCGACCCGCACGGTGATCCACTGCTTCACCGGAACCCCCGCCGAGGCCGAGGCGTGCCTCGAGCGCGGCTGCGACGTGTCGATCTCGGGGATCGTGACCTTCAAGAACGCCGACGCGCTGCGCGAGGCCGCGCGCCGGGTGCCCCTCGATCGGCTCCACGTGGAGACCGACAGCCCCTTCCTCGCCCCGGTGCCCCATCGCGGACGGCCCAACGAGCCGGCCCACGTCGCCGTCGTGGGGGAGTACCTGGCCGCGCTGCGCGGGGAGGACCCCGCGACCCTGCGCGAGGCCACGGCCGCCAACACCGCGCGCCTCTTCGCCCTGCCCTCAGCGTAATCCCTCGTCACAGTGTAGTTACGGGGGCCGTTTGCCTCGGGCGGGCCCCTCTCCTAGCGTTGAGCGGGGCCCCCGGGCCCCCTGATCCAGGCGGAGGACGGGTCTGAGCACATACCGAGGGGGGGCGCGAGCCCGTCCCCGACTGTCGCGCATCGCGGGAGCGGCCGTTCTGGCGGTCGCCGTACTCGTGGCGTCCGGGGTCGGCGACGTCGGCGCCGGGGCGAGCGGCGCACCGTCGCGCGTGCGCGTGCCCGACCTCGTGGGGCTCAGCCGGGTCCAGGTATACCGCGTGATGCGCGCCGACCGGCTCTACTTCGTGACGCGCGGACCGGGGGCGTCGAGCAGCTCCTGGCGCAGCGTCGAGTCCCAGTCGCCGCGCCCGGGCACCGTGGTGGCCCGCGACAGCCAGGTCGAGGTGCGCGTGTGGATGGTCCCCGCGCGGGGCCCGCGCCGGGTCCCCGACCTCGTCGGGCGCTCCCGGGCCCAGGTGTTCTTCCTGATGAGGGCGTATCAGCTCTACTTCACGGTCCGCGGGGCCGCCGGGACCCGCTGGGCCGTGGCCACCGCTCAGTCGCCGCGCCCGGGCACGCTGGTGCCCTGGCACGCCCAGGTGACCCTCGACGTCGCGCTGCGCCGCCCGGCCGCGCCGCGCCCGAGCGCGAGCGCGAGCGCGACAGCGACCGTCGCGCACCCGGTCAGCGTCACTCCGACCGCGGCCCACGCCCAAGACGGCATCGCCACCTGGTACAACTACATCCCGGGCCAGTGCGCCTCCCCGTACCTCGCCAAGGGCACCACCATCACCGTCATCGACCTCGCGACCCACAAGTCCATCACGTGCCTCGTCACCGACCGCGAGCAAGCCGGTGACGACCACGTGATCGACCTCAACCAGACGCAGTTCGCCGAGCTGGCCCCGCTGGGCCAGGGGGTCATCCGGGTGCGCGTGCTCTGGTGACCCACACCCGCGCCGAGCTGTCCAAGATCCTCTCCGACCAGGGACTATCACCCTCCAGGGCCCTGGGCCAGAACTTCGTGGTCGACCCCAACACGGTCCGGCGCATCGCCCGGCTCGCCCGGGTCGGCCCCGGCGACCTGGTGCTCGAGGTCGGGGCCGGGCTCGGCTCGCTCACCGTGGCCCTCGCCGAGACCGGGGCCGAGGTCGTCGCCCTCGAGGTCGACCGACACCTGATCGAGCCGTTGCGCGCGGTGGTCGAGCCCCACGGGGTGCGCGTCGTGCACGCCGACGCCCTCGAGGTCGACCTCGAGGCCCTGCTCGCCGGGCGCGCCGCGGTCGTCGTGGCGAACCTGCCCTACAACGTGGCCACCCCGGTCGTGGTCACCCTGCTCGAGCGGGCCCCCTCGGTCGGGCGCCTGCTCGTGATGGTCCAGCGCGAGGTCGCCGAGCGCCTGGCCGCCGGCCCGGGCGAGGAGGCCTACGGCGCGGTGTCGGTGCGCGTCGCGTACTTCGCCCAGGCCCGGGTGGTCGGTCGGGTGAGCGCGTCGGTCTTCTTGCCCCGGCCCCGGGTGGAGTCCTCGCTGGTCGAGATCGTGCGCCGCGAGCGCGTCGCTGTCGACCCGGCCGTCGTGGGCGAGGCCGAGCTCTTCGAGGTCGTGCGCACGGCCTTCTCCCAGCGGCGCAAGATGCTGCGCCGCTCGCTCGCCGACTGGGCGAGCGAGGGCGTCTTCGAGCGCGCCGGGGTGGAGCCCACGCGCCGGCCCGAGGAGCTCTCGCTCGAGGAGTTCGCGGCCCTGGCGGCGGCGCGGTGACCCGTCTCGCGGCCCCGGCCAAGCTCACCTGGACCCTCGAGGTGACCGGGCGACGCGACGACGGGCGCCACGAGCTGCGCGCCGAGATGGTGGCGCTGGCCTTCGGCGACCACCTCGAGCTCGACGAGGGCGGCGAGGGGCTGCGCGTGGTCGGCCCCTACTCCCAGGTCCCCAGTGACGGGACGAACCTCGTCGCCCGGGCCCTCACCCTCGTCGGCCGACGCGCCGGGGTCACCCTGGAAAAGGAGGTCCCCCCGGGGGGCGGACTCGGTGGGGGCTCGAGCGACGCCGCGGCGATCCTGCGCTGGGCCGGCGGGGTGCCGGCCGAGGCGGCGCTCACCCTGGGCGCCGACGTGCCGTTCTGCCAGGTCGGTGGGCGAGCGCTCGTCGAGGGCGTGGGCGAGCGGGTGACCCCACTCGACTTCGAGACGCGCGAGGTGACCCTCGTGCTCACGGGGCTGCACCTGGACACCGGCGCGGTCTACGCGGCCTACGACGAGCTCGTCGCCGAGGGGGCGACCCCCAAGGGCCGCAACCACCTCGAGGGCGCGGCCCGGCGCGTCGAGCCGCGCCTCGCCCGGGTGATGGACTGGTTGGGGGCGACCCTGGGCGAGCGGGTCCACCTGGCCGGCTCGGGATCGAGCCTCTTCATCGAGGGTCACCTCGAGCCGGGGCTCGTGACGTGGGAGGTCCAGGGTCCCGAGGGCCCCGTGAGGTTTCGCCAGACCACGACCGTGCCCCGAGGGGCGTAGAGCTACTTGCCGGCGGCGCGACGCTGGAAGCGGGTCCGCTTCAGCATCTTCTTGTGCTTCTTCTTGCGCATGCGCTTGCGGCGCTTCTTGATCAGTGAACCCATGGCTCGTTGAACACTACTAGGTTTCTCCCCGTGACCCTTGAGGCGTCCTGATGGGAGCGTGGATCGACCACGTGCAGGTCGCGATCCCGGCCGGGGCCGAGTCGCTCTGTGACCGCTTCTACGTCGACGGGCTCGGCTTTCACGTCGAGGAGAAGCCCCCGGCCCTCGCCGCGCGGGGCGGGCGGTGGTACCGGCGCGAGGGCGCGGCACTGCACCTGGGGGTCGACCCCGACTTCGCTCCCGCCACCAAGGCCCACCCGGCGCTTCGACTCAGCGACTACGACGCCGTGCTCGCCCGGCTCGAGGCGAGCGGCCACCACCCCCGACCCGACGCCGAGGTGCCCGGGGTGGTGCGCTGCTACGTCGAGGACCCGGTGGGCAACCGGCTCGAGCTGATCCGGGCCGACTAGCTCTGGCGCGCGGGCGGCCTCGGGGCCTCCACGCGCTCGATGTGCAGGGCCTGGCGCGGGCAGCCGCGCACCGCGTAGCGGGCCGAGCGCAGCGCCTGGTGGTCGGCGAGGGGGGTCGGCTCGCGCCGGATGATCGGGTAGCCCCACTCGTCGATGTCGACGAGATCGGGGGCGAGCTCGTGGCAGTGACCGAAGCCGTCGCACAGGACCGGGTCGACCCGCAGGACGAACTCGCCGTGGCGGATCACTCCCATACGAGCTCGCGTTCGTGCTCGAGCCGGGGCACCGAGGCGACGGTGGCGCCGGCGCGCGCCCCCGCGCACGGCCGGCCGGCCTCGTGGTCGGCGACATCGTCGGCGAAGGCGG
>JAKABC010000046.1 GCA_021802025.1 Actinomycetes bacterium | reverse complement strand
GTGGAAGGCGGGGTGGCACCTATCGCGTCGCTACGCGCCGAAGGCGCCGTCTCGGGCACTCGCGGTGATCGCCGGGCTCATGGTCGCGGTCACGGTGCTGCGCTGGTACGTCGACGGCGCCGGCCAGAGCGCGGCCCTTCTCTACGTCGTGCCGATCGCGCTATGCGCGATGCGCTTCGGCCGCCGGGGCGGGCTCGTCTCGGCGAGCATCGCGATGACGGCCTTCGTCGTCCTCGAACTCGTCCGGTCCAAGGGCGACGTGGACCTCACCGGTTGGGTGGCGCCGTTGCTGGTCATGGCCCTCATGGGCGGTCTGGTCGGACACCTCAGTGAGGCCGCCGCGCGAAACGACGCGGCGCGCCGACTTCACTTGAAGGACTTCGAGGCGGCCCAGCAGGCGCGCCTGGCTGACCTCGAGGCGAGCGACTCGATCGTCCAGCGCGTCGCCGCGGCCCGGTGGATGCTCGAGGTCGGTCGCAGTGAGGACGCCCTTAGGGCGCTCGAGGACACCGTGAACGAGGGAATCGACCACCTGGGCCGCCGGCTGCCCCCGCCCGAGCCCGACTCACTCGCCGGCGAGGGCGCCTAGGGAACGCTTCGAGGGGGCCGCGTGGCGCGGCCTCGCGGGTCGTGGGGGTCTCGACGGACGCGGCGCGCCGTAGCGCGGCGAGTCCGCCCCGGTCACCGAGCCGACGACTCGCTCGGACGGCGCAACCACACCAGCGACTCGGTGTCGCCGAGGAGCTCGAGACGGCGATCCAGGACCGGGTTGTCGTTGGCCTGGCTGGCGTGGCAGGCGACGGCCCGACGCTGAACGGCCCGGTCGACCTTAAGGCGCACGTCGGCGCCGCTGACGTCGCGACCGACGAAGCCCGTGGCGAACTCGGCGTTGAGCTCGTCGGCCACCTCACGGGGCAGGCTCCAGGCGAGCACCGGGGTGTGGGCCGCGCCCTCGAGTGCGGCCTCGGTCGCGCGTACGTGGTCGGGGTGGCCGGTGACGCCCCCCTCGTCGAAGACGACGAGCAGGTCGGCGTCGACCGCGTGCGCCGCCGCGGCGACCTCCCTGGCGAGGCGCGCCAACGGGATATCGGCGAGTCCCCCGTCGGGGTAGTCGAGCAGGTCGATCCGGCCGACGCCCAAGACGGCCGCCGCCTCAGTGAGCTCTTCGCGACGGACCTCAGCGAGGGAGCGATCCGATCGGCCGAGGGTGGAGGCCTCACCGTGGGTGAAGCACAGCATCGACACCGCGGCACCCGAGTCGGCAAAGCGCGTGAGGACGGCCCCGAGGCCGAAGCTCTCGTCATCGGGGTGGGCGCACACCGCGAGGACCGATGACGCACCGGGCAGGGCGTCGGACGGCGCGGCCACGCTCACGCGCCCAGGCGGTCCGTGACCCTGGTCAACGCGGCGGCGACCTCGTCGGCGAGAGTGGGGTCGGTGGAGGAGAGGGCGGGGTCGGCGAGGGCGAACATCGCGCGCGGATCCGCGAGGGCGACTCGGGTGCGCCCGTCGCCGAGGTCCTCGAGCACGACGTTGCAGGGCAGAACGAGGGCGAGCGACGGGTCCGCGGAGAGGCCCCGGTAGGCGAAGGAGGGATTGCAAGCGCCCAGGATCGTGAGGGCACGGCGCTCCACCCCGAGCTTGGCTCTGAAGGTGGCGGCGACGTCGATCTCGCTCAGCACCCCGAAGCCCTCGGAGGTGAGCGCCTGGCGTACCACCGCCTCGGCCTCGGCGAAGGGGGCCGCCAGGGTCACCTCACGGGCGTCCACGGGTCGACGACCTCAGGCCTCGGCCGGGGCCTGTTCGGCCAGAGACCTCTTCACCTCGTCCATGTCGAGCGCCTTGACCTTGCCGATGAGCTCCTCCAGGGCGGCCGAGGGCAGGGCTCCGGGCTGGGCGTAGAGGAGCACCTGGTCGCGGAAGGCCATCAGGGTCGGAATCGACATGATGCCGAAGGCGGCGGCGAGCTGCTGCTCGGCCTCGGTGTCGACCTTGGCGAAGACGATGTCGTCGTGGGTCTCCGAGGCCGCCTCGAAGACGGGGGCGAACATCCGGCACGGCGCGCACCAGCTGGCCCAGAAGTCGATCAGGACGATGTCGTTGTTCGCGACGGTGGACTCGAAGCTCTCCTGAGTCAGTTGGACGGTGGCCACGGTCTCTCCTCGGTGGTCGGGCTGGTGCTCTCCAGTATACCCCCTGGGGTATCAACCGTGACGGCGCCGCCGGGCTCAGCGGTCCCCGCGGGCGCGCCCGGACACCCGGGCGCGACTCAGCGAGAAGAGGGCGGCCAGGACCATGAGGCCCATCGAGGCGTAGAACGCGTTGTGGAGTCCGTCGGTGAAGGCGGTCGCCAGGCCGTGGGTGAGGCTCGTGGAACCGACGAAGATCGCGAAGGCCAGCCGGCGGCTGATGCTGTGCGAGGCGATCAGCATCGCCAGGGAGAACGAGAAGACCATCCCGACGTTGGTGAAGGTCCGCAGCATCCCCGACGAGATTCCGAAGGCCTCGGGTGGGGAGGCCTTCATCACCGCCGAGTTGTTGGCCGGGAAGAAGGAGCTGGCGCCCAGACCGTTGACCACACTGCCCGCCACGACCACCCAGAGCCCCGTCGTGACCGAGAGGTGGGCGTAGATGAAGAGGGCCACCACCTGGGCACTCAGCCCGATAGTGGCCGGCACGACCGGTGAGACGCGGTCGGCCAGACGTCCGGCCGCCGGACCGATCGCCGCCCCGACGAGGTAGCCCGGGATGAGCAGCAGCGACGCGTGGATCGGCGTGAGACCCCGGGCACCCTGGAGGTACATGATCACGAGGAAGAGGACCGCGAAGTTCGCGAGACCCTGGAAGAACGAGGCCAGCAGGGAGGGTGTCATCGTGGGCACGGCGAAGAGCGAGAGGGGGAGCATGGGCTCGGCGGCCCGGCGCTCGACGAGTACGAAGAGGCCCAGGCACACCACGCCGCCGACGAGGTAGCCCAGGATGGTCGCGTCGAGGGGGTCGGTGGCGAGCTTGGTCACCGACCACAGCACGCCGTAGAGCCCGAGCCCGAGCGTCGCCATGCCCGCGACGTCGAGCCGGTGGCGGACCCGGGTCCCGTGCTCGCGCAGCAGCTTGAGGGCCATGCTCACCCCGATCAGCCCGATGGGGACGTTGATCCAGAAGATCCAGCGCCACGAGACGTAGGTGACGATCGCCCCGCCGAGCAGGATCCCCAGCACGGCGCCGGCGCTGAAGCCGACGCCGTTGTAGCCGTACGCCTTGCCGCGCTGCTCCCGGGGGAAGAGCTCGGCGATGATCGCACCGCTGTTGGCCGTCACCAGCGCACCGCCGACCCCCTGGAGGAGTCGGAAGGCGACGATCGAGGCCTCGTTCCAGGCCAGGGCGCACAGGGCCGAGCCGACGATGAAGACGACGAAACCGGCCTCGTACATTCGAACTCGCCCGAACATGTCACCGAGGCGTCCGACCTGAGTGGCGAGCAGCGTGATGACGAAGAGGTAGCCGATCACCACCCAAATGACCGACGCGAGCGCGACGTGCAGGCTGCGCTCGATCTCGGGCAGGGCGAGCACGACGATCGTCGTGTCGACCGCGGTGATCATCACCCCGACCATCACCACCACGATCGCCCACCCGCTCGAGGAGTGGGTCCCTCTCGACGTCGCGGTGTCGGCGATGGGGGGCGTCGAAATCGGGTCGGGCACCGTCACGCAGACTACGCGCGTCGCCGGGTGCGTCGACCCACGCGCTCGTCGGCGGGGGTGTCGGCGCCGCGAAGGCTCCGGGGCCAGAGCCGCTCAGCGCGCACGACGTTGACCTGGGCGCTGTAGACGAGGAGCCGCGCACCGAGGTAGACCCAGGCGAGCAGACCCACGACCGCGGCGAAGGGGCCGTAGTAACGCGACGCGTGGGCGACGACGTGGCCGACGTAGAGCGTGCCACCGCCCTGGAGCGCCGTCCAGGCGACGGCTCCGGTGACCGCGCCGGGCCACGTGACCCCGAGTCCGAGGTGGCGAGTGGTGAGCAGTTCGAAGGCGAGGAAGAAGAGCACGGCGTTAACGACCAGCGCGCCCACGACGGCGACCAACTCCGAGACGAGGGGCGAGAGCGTGTGGGCCAGTGGCAGTCCGGCCAGGGTGGTCGAGACGACGGTGAGGAGTCCGAGCGCGCCGAGCATCGCGACGCCCCGGGCGCTCGAGCGCAAGACCCCGGGCCTCGTCGCGCGGGGCAGGTCCCAGATAACGCTCATCGCCCGTTCGAGGGCGCGGGTGACGCCGAGTCCGGCCCACAGCGCCCAGAGGGCCCCGAGGCCGAGGGCGACGCCGCTACCACTGACCGAGGAGTCGAGGACGCTCGAGAGCGTGGGGAAGCTGTGCACGGCGCTCGCCAGCACGCGCGTACGCAGCCCGGGGTCGCCGTGGAGGACGAAGCCCACGATCGAGGCGAAGACGAGGAGGAGCGGCAGGGCGGAGAGGAACCCGTAGTAGGCGACGAGGGCCGCCAGGTCGCCCCCACCGTCGTCGTTCGTCTTGCGCACCACCGCCACGATGAAGGCGAGGGCGGGGGTGCGGCGCTGGAGGCGGTCGAGCGGGTCCAGCACTCGGGCGAGGCGGTCGGCCACGGGTCCAGCGTGACAGACGCGACGCCCCCGGGCGGTTCAGCCGACCTCGAGCACCACCGACGCGAGGTCCCCGAGTTCGAGCCCCTCGGCGGCGCGCACGGCCGCCTTGAGTGGCACGACGTAGCCGCCCTCGCGGGGAAAGAGCGAGGTCGTGAACGCGGTGGCGCCCACGCGGCCGCGTACCGGGATGCACCCCCAGCCGTAGGTGAGCGTGGGGGCGAGCTCGTGAATCAACTCGGCTCCCTCGGGCGGAACGGTGACGAAGTGGTACGGCGAGGGTCCCCGCCAGTACCAAACCTCACCCTCGAAGGCGATCTCCACGGCTGAAGGCTAGGGGGAAGCGGTGACCCCGCGACGACGGTCGTGCGAGTCGGCTCCGTGGGCCGCGGGGTTCGCGCCACTGCGACGGGTCGGTCCGTACCCGACCACCGTCGAGCTCCGCGCGGTGCGCGTCAGTCGGTGGTGTCGACGATGAGCACCGAGCACGGCGCGCCGTGGGCGACCGAGTTGGGAACGCTCCCGAGCACGCGTCGCACGCCCTTCATCCCGCGGTTGCCGACGACGACGAGGTCGGCGCCGAGGTCGTGGGCGAACGTCACGATCACCTCCGCGGCGTCGCCCTTGGCACTGTGCACGCTCGGGGTCACGTCGCGGTGCTGGGCCACGAAGGCCAGGTCCTGGAGAAGCACGTCCACGTCGCCCTCGGAGGTGAGGTTTCGGAACTCCGCGGGCCGGTCTGACGACGGCACGGCCTTGGACTCGAACGCCGAGACGATGTGCAGCGACGCGCCGAAGGCCTTGGCGATGTCAGCCGCCGCCTCGACGGCCCGCTTGGCCGTGGCCGACCCGTCCGCTCCCACGACGACGGTTCTGAACATGGTTCCCCTCTCCGTTGCGGTCATCCTACCGACGGGGCTCGCTTTCGCCCGGCCCCGCCTCCGCGGCACGGCGCTCGCGCTCGACGCGCTCGGTCACGTCGCGGATGATCGCCCCCACCGCCGTAGGTGGGTCACCGCCGAGCAGGACGACCCGGAACTCAATGGAGAGCGAGTGCCCGTCGCGGTGCCGGGCGGGCACCGCGAGGAGCCGGCCCGCGTAGCGGGTGGCGCCTCGGGCCATCGCCGCAGCAAAGCCTTCGCGATGACGATTCCACAGCCGCTCGGGCACGATGAGCTCGAGCCCGTGGCCCAGGGCCGACCCGGCGTCGTAGCCGAAGATCGCCCGGGCGCCTTCGTTCCACAGCCGGACGCGTCCCTCGCGGTCGAGGATGACCACGCCGTCGTCGACGCGCGCGGCGAGCTCCAGAACGAGCCGGTCGAGGTCGGCTTCCTCGACCACTCACGACCCCCGGGGCATGAGTCCGCCTCGCTCGCGGTGCAGGCTCAGATAGCCGGCGGTGCCCCCTCGCGCGGCGATCGCCCTGCGGGCGCCGGCGGGCACGACGAGGAGGGCCCCGGGCTCGAGGGCCACCTCCAGCCCGTCCACCGAGACCGTGGCCGTCCCCTCGACGCCGAGGAGGACGACGTCGACCGCGTCGTTGACGTGCTCGCCGATCGACCCACCCCCTTCGAGGCGCACGAGGTTGACGTTCACCCCACCACCACGGGGCAGGGACCACACGACGCCCGAGCCCGTCGCGCCCGCGACGAGCGCGGCGAGGGGGAGGGGTTCGTGGCTCATCGACGGGCCAGGCGTCGGCGCAGGTGGGTGGCCAGCACGTGAGCGCTGGAGTGCTCGAGGTCGCGGGTCGCGGTGAGCAGCACCACGGGTCCCGAGCGGGCGAGCGCGACGAGCTCGTCCACGGCACCGGTCGGGTCCTCACGTAGCTCCTCGCGGTAGCGACGAGCGAACTCCGCGAAGCGCTCGGGCCGGTGCCCGTAGAACGTGCGCAGCGCCGTGGTGGGGGCGACGTCTTTCAGCCACCGGTCGAAGGGAGCGCCCGACTTGGCGAGTCCCCGGGGCCAGAGCCGGTCCACGAGCAGGACCGTCGCTCCTTCGGGTGCGGGCGGTTCGTACACGCGCCCCGTCGTGACCGTGCTCGCTCGAGCCACGACCTCGACCCTAGCCAGCTCAGTCCGCGCTGGGCTCGGGAGTGGGCTCGAGGGCCGGGCGCAGGGTCGCGCTCCAACGGGCCTCGACGTGGCCGTAACGCCAGTAGAGCGCCGCCGCGACCCAGGTCACGACGAAGAGTCCGACGATGATGAAGCCGGCGGCGTTGATATTGAAGCGCTCCATGACCCGCCAGAAGCCGCCGTGCAGGTGCAGCTCGCTGGGCACCAGGCCCAACACCTCGACCGTGCCGATGAAGAAGCAGATCGCCACCGAGAGCGTCGTGATCGCGAGGTTGTAGAAGACCTTTCGCACCGGGTTGAAGAAGGCCCATCCGTAGGCGAAGTTCATGAAGACCCCGTCGAGCGCGTCGAGCAGGGACATCCCGGCCGTGAAGAGGATCGGCAGGCACATGATCGAGTACCACGGCAGGGCCTTGCTCGCCAGCAGCGCCGTCGTGGCGAGCAGGGCCACCTCGGTCGCGGTGTCGAAGCCCAGGCCGAAGAGGACCCCGACGGGGTAGATCTGCCACTCCTTGGTGATCGAGCGCATCCAGCGCCCGAAGAACCGGTACATGAGGCCCCGGTTGTTCAGCTGGCGCTCGAGCTCGGCCTCGTCGTAGCGTCCTTCGCGCATCGAGCGGAAGACGCGGACGATGCCGTTGAGGATGACCAGGTTCATCGCCGCGATGAGGTAGAGGAACGTCGCCGAGACCAGGGTGCCGAAGACCCCGCCGAACTGCGAGAGTCCCGAGTGGGAGTGGCTCACCGCGCCGTAGACCGCCTTCTCGGCGACGACGAGCCCGGCCCCGATCGCCACGACGATCGTCGAGTGGCCCAGGGAGAAGAAATAGCCGAGGCTAAGGGGGCGTCGCGCGGTCGGATCGTTCTGGCGATCGTTCATGAGCTTGCGGGTGGTGTTGTCGATCGCCGAGATGTGGTCGGCGTCGAAGGCGTGGCGCGCGCCCAGGGTGTAGGCGAGGATGCTCACGCCGATGCCGAGGCCCTTGTAGTGACCGGGCACGACGAAGGCGAAGAAGATCCCGAAGCCGATGACGTGCAGGGCCGCGATCGAGCCGAACATCCACTTGACCCGTCGCCACTCGGCCGGGCTGAGGGCGGCGCGCATCGCTCGGAGGCGACCGGCCGCGGGGGGCGTGGCGTCCATTCCTCTCCTTGGCGGGCTTCGGGGTGAGTCCGACGCGGCCCAGCGTAGGGGTATTGGGAACGATTCGCAACAACGTCTGGTGAGCAGTAGGCAACTACGCTGTGGGCGTGGAGAGCCACCTGGTTGCGGGCGCCCCCTCGGGGGTCGAGGAGGTCCTAGCCCGCGTGCGCAAGGCCGGGGGTCGGGCGACGACCTCGCGACGGATCCTCCTGGAGCGGCTCTTTGCAGAGGGGTCCCACAAGACGGCCGAGGAGCTGGCCCACGAGGTGCAACGGGTCGCCCCCGACGTGCACTTGTCGACGATCTATCGCAACCTCGAAGAGCTTGAGCGCCTCGGCGTCGTGACCCACGCTCACCTCGGCCACGGCCCCGCGACCTACCACCTGGCGGCCGAGACCCACGGTCACCTCTCGTGCGAGTCGTGCGGAGCGACCCTCGAAGCCCCGCTCGGCCTGTTCGACGGGCTGGCCGAGGCCGCCCGCACGACGCTCGGCTTCGAGATCGATCCGCGCCACTTTGCGGTGTTGGGCCACTGCGCCGCGTGTCGCGCCCGCGAGGCCGTCGCCGGCGAGGTCTAGGGCGACGTCCGTCTCGGCCAGAGGTCGAGGATCCGCTCGGCCCGGCGTTCCTCTTCGAGCAGACGGCGCCGTGCGCGCAACAGGTCGAACTCGCTGAGCAGTCCTACGAGCCGGTCGGGAGCGTCGCGCTCGACCACCGGGACGACGCCGACCTCCCGGTCGACCATCCGGTCCGCGACCGCCCGCAGGATCTCGTCGGGGTGGGCCACGACCGAGGAGGGCGTGGCGACCTCACCGACGCGAAGCCCCGACACCTCGCGTCGGGCCCTAATCGTCGACCAGGGCACGACGCCCACGAGGTGACCGTTTTCGACGACGGGGTAGAGGCGCTGGCGCCGGGCGGACGAACCTTCCGGGAGGTCCGCGTAGAGGTCGCGGACCAACTGGTCGGGGTAGGCGGTCGTGACGTCGCGGGTCATCATCTCGCGCACGAAGGTCGCCTCGAGGGGGTCGACGGCGTACTCGCGCATGACGTGGAAGCCCCGCCGGGCGACCTTCTCGGTGAGGATCGAGCGCTTGAGGATGAGCACGCTCACCAGGTGGGCGCAACACGCCGCCACGAGCAGGGGGAGCAGGCTGTTGGGGTCGTGGGTCAGCTCGAAGGCGAAGACGATCGCCGTGAACGGTGACCGCGTGACGCCGGCTAAGGCGCCGCCGAGTCCGATGAGGGCCCAGCTCCCGGGCGTCGCGCCGGGCAGGACGTGGCCGAGTACGCCGCCGAGTCCCGCGCCCACCATCATGATGGGCGCGAGGATCCCCCCACTCGTGCCCGAGCCGAGGCTGAGGGCCCAGATCGTGGTCTTCACGATCACGAGGGCGACCATCGCCCTCAGTCCGAGTTCGCCGAGCAGGGTGGCGTGGATCGTCGTGTAGCCCACGCCGAGGGCCCGGGGATCTATGAGGCCGCCGACTCCGACGACGGCCCCACCGATGAGCGGCCACCACATCCAGTGCAGCCGTCCCCGCAGGCGCAAGAAGAGGTCCTCGCTGCGGTAGACGGCCTTGGTCATCACCCAGGCCAGCAGTCCACAGGCCACGCCGATCACGACGGCCCCGAAGAGCGCGACGCCGCCCTCGGGGACCGGCGTGACGAGGGGGAAGAGGGGCTGGGCCGAGATGAGCCCGGCGTGGGCCAGCTCAAGCCGGAGCCCGTCGGCGGTCGCGGCGGCCGTGCCGATGAGGACCATCGAGCGGGGACGGAACTCAAAGGCCAAGAGCTCGACCCCGAACAGGGTCGCCGCGACGGGCGTGCCGAAGACCGCGGCCATACCCGCGGCGGCGCCGGCCACGAGCAGGCTGCGCCGTTGGGCGGCGGTGAGGTGCAAGAGCTGGCCGACGATCGACCCGACCGCGCCGCCGGTCAGGATGATCGGGCCCTCGGCGCCGAAGGGGCCGCCCGATCCGATGCTCATCGCGCTCGCGATGGGCTTGAGCACGGCGAGCCGCGGCTGGACGGTACTGCCGTTGATCAGGATCCTCTCCATCGCCTCGGGGATGCCGTGGCCCCGGATCTGCTCGGAGCCGAAGCGCGCCATGAGTCCGACGACGAGACCCCCGCCGACCGGGATGAGGACGGTCCACACTCCGAGCCGCTCGGCGCCCGGGGCGACCAGGGAGATCCCCACACGCTGGAAGTAGAAGAGGTTGGTGAAGAGCCCGATCATGTCGAGCAAGGCGAGGGCGATGCCCGTCGAGAGGACTCCGATGCCGATCGCGACGGGGACCAGGCGCAGCACGCGCACGCTCGTGGTGAAGTCGCCGAGTCGGTCCTCGGCGTCCTGGACGGTCCGGTCGTCGCTCACGGCGTGGGTGAGGTGGCTAGAAACATCGTACTACGATATTATCGTTGGTCGAGTGACCCTTTCCGCGTCGACCTACGCGCGCCTGTTGGCCCTACGGACCGGCCTGCGTCGCTTCCAGCACTGGAGCGAGCAGCAGGCGCGCGCCCAGGGGCTGACCCCGGCCCAGCACCAACTCATGCTCGCGGTGCGCGGGCACGATGACCCCCGGGGCCCGACCATCGGTGACGTGGCGGAGTACCTCTTGCTCCAGCACCACAGTGCGGTGGGGCTCGTGGACCGGGCGGTCGAGGCCGGCCTCGTGCGCCGGGTGCGCACCGACGTCGACCACCGGGTCGTGCGTCTGGCGCTCACGGCCGACGGTGCCCGCCGACTCGAGCGTCTCTCGGCCCAGCACCTCGAGGAGATCGAACGCCTGGCGCCCCTGCTGCGGGGTCTCACCGAGGGCCTCGAGGTCAGTGAGGGGTCGCGGTGAGGCTGTAGCCGATCCCGGGGAGCGTCTGGATTAGACGGCCGTCCTCGTCGTCGAGCTTCTGACGCAGGCGGTGGACGTACGTGTGGACGTAGGCCGCTTCCTCGCCGTAGCCCCGCCCCCACACCGCACGCAGGATCATCTGGTACGTGCAGATGCGTC
>JAKABC010000045.1 GCA_021802025.1 Actinomycetes bacterium | reverse complement strand
GGCCCGAGACCCGCGTCTGGAGGAAGGGCCGCCCCCCGGCCCCGCCCACCACGACGCACGCCCCGCCCGGCGCGCAGGCCACGGCGAGCGCCGGGCCGGGCAGGGTCGACGAGCGCCAGCGCCCGCCACCCACGCGCAGGCGCACGAGCAGGCTCGCGCGGCGCGTGCGCGCGAGGCCCCGGCACTGGGTCGCGGCGCAGGTGAGCGAGGTGAGGGCGACCCAGCGTCCCGGGACCGCGAGCGGGGTCCAGGTCGCTCCACCGTCGGTGGTCGAGGCGGCGAGCACGCCGCGCGCGGCGTCGCGGGCCGCCAGCACGCAGCGCGCGGCGCTCGAACAGGCGATAGAGGTGACGACGTCGCCGGCGGCGAGGGGGAGGGGGACCGGGACCGACCAGGTGGCCCCGCCGTCGAGGGTCGTCGACCACCGGGGTCCCCCACTCGCCGCCCCGGCGTCGGCCAGGGCGCACACGCGCCCGTCACAGCCGATCGCCTCCACGCCGGCGCCCCCGCTCGGGGGGGCGACGACGTGGACCTGGTGGGTCGTCGCGCTAAAGGACCACAGGAGGTCGCCGCGGGGCTCGGACCCACCGACGAGGCACGACGTGCCCCCGCAGCCGATCGACGCGATCGACGGGGCGCTGACCGGGGGCAGGGAGAGGGGGATCCACGGGCTGCGTGGGGTGGAGAACTCCCCGGTCGCCGCGAGGCCGACGGCGGTCGTGGAGGAGCCGACCGCCACGCAGACGTCGTTGCGCGTGCAGCCCACCACCGACAGCGCGACCGAGATCGAGCGGGTCGGCACCCCCGCGATCGCGGGCCGCGCCACCGCGGTCGTGGCGCAGGCGGCGAGCAGGACCCCCGCGAGGGCCACCCCGACCGCCGGGGCGGCCCGCGTCCGGGCGCGCCCGCCCGATCCCACTAGAGCGCGCGGATCGCCGAGGCGAGGACGTCGAGGCCGTCGGCCAGCTGGGCGTCGGTGATGACCAGCGGCGGCAGGAGACGGATCACGTTGCCCCACGTCCCGCACGACAGCGTCACGACGCCCTCGCTCTGGCAGGCCGCGACGACGGCCTTGGCGGCGGCCGCGTCGGGTGTGGTGGTGCCGGGCCGCACGAACTCCAGGGCCATCATGGCGCCGCGTCCGCGCACGTCACCGATGGCCGCGCACTCGCGAGCGAGCTCGTCGAAGCGGGCGCGGATCGTGGCGCCCAGGGCCCGCGCGCGACCCGCGAGGTCGCGCGAGCGCATCGTCTCGATGGTGGCCAGCGCCGCCGCGGCGGCCACCGGGTTGCCCCCGTAGGTGCCGCCGAGGCCGCCCTCGTGGACGGCGTTCATCAGCTCGGCCCGTCCGGTCACCCCGGCGAGGGGCATGCCGCCGGCCAGCCCCTTGGCGGTCGTGACGATATCGGGCACCACGCCCTCGTGGTCGACGGCGAACCAGTCACCGGTGCGGCAAAAGCCGCTCTGGATCTCGTCGGCGACGAAGACCACGCCGTTCGCGCGGGCCCAGTCGGAAAGGGCCGGCAAGAACCCCTCGGCCGGGACCACGAAGCCGCCCTCACCCTGGATCGGCTCGATGAGCAGGGCGGCCACGTTGCCGGCGCCGACCTGGGTCTCGATCTCGGCGATGGCCCGGGCCGCGGCCTCGGGGCCCGAGAGGCCGTCGCGGTAGGGGTAGCTCATCGCCACCCGGTAGACCTCGGGGGCGAAGGGGCCGAAGCGGTCCTTGTAGGGCATGTTCTTCGCCGTGAGGGCCATGGTGAGGTTGGTGCGCCCGTGGTAGGCGTGGTCGAAGACGACCACCGCCGGCCGGCCGGTGGCCAGGCGGGCGACCTTGACCGCGTTCTCCACCGCCTCGGCGCCCGAGTTGAACAGGGCCGAGGTCTTGGCGAAGTCGCCCGGGGTGAGCTCGTTGAGCCGCTCGCAGACCTCGACGTACTCCTCGTAGGGGGTGACCATGAAGCAGGTGTGGGTGAAGTCGGCCACCTGGCGCGAGACGGCCTCCACCAGTTCGGGCACGGCGTGGCCGATCGAGGTCACCGCGATGCCCGAGCCGAGGTCGAGCAGCTGGTTCCCGTCGGCGTCGACGAGGATCGCGCCCTCGGCGCGCTCGATGTAGACGGGGAAACCCTGGGTCAGCCCGTGGCTCACCGCGGCGCGGCGCCGCTCGTGCAGGGCGAGCGAGCGGGGTCCGGGCAGCTCGGTGAGGACTTTGCGCTCGGTGAGCAGGGCGGGGGCGCGGTCCATGGGGTCCTCCTGGTCGACGGCTCCCCCAGCGTACCGGCGGGGCCCGGGCCGTTTCCCGCGCGAGTCCCCCAACGGCGCGACGGGTGACCGGAGGTCACCCGTCGCGCGTGGCGGAGGAGGTGGGATTTGAACCCACGGTGCCCATAGGACACAGCAGTTTTCGAGACTGCCCGATTCGGCCGCTCTCGCACCCCTCCGTCTTCGAGTCTACTTCGCCGCCGCCGGGGCGGCCCGGGGCCGTAGCCTCACGGCGTGGACGACGAGGCGTACATGCGCGAGGCGCTCGCGTGGGCGCGACGCGCCGCCGAGCACGACGACGTGCCCGTGGGCTGCGTGCTCGTCGCCGACGGCGTGGTGCTCGCCGGCGGGGAGAACCGCCGCGAGGTCGACGCGGACCCCACGGCCCACGCCGAGGTGGTGGCGCTGCGCGAGGCGGCGCGCGCCCGGGGTCGTTGGCGGATGGATGGGGTGACGGCCTACGTGACCCTCGAGCCCTGCGTGATGTGCGCCGGGGCGCTGCTCAACGCGCGGGTCGAGAGGGTCGTGCTGGGCGCCCCCGACGAGAAGGCCGGGGCCGTCGGCTCGCGCTACAACGTCCTGGCCGACCCGCGCCTGCTGCACGAGCCGCGCCTGACCTTCGACGTGCGGGCCGAGGAGTCGGCCGCGCTGTTGCGCGCCTTCTTCGAGACCCGTCGCGAGGAGCCCGAGCGGGGATGACGGGCGCCGCGGCCGCGCGCGTCGCGAGCGCCACGCTCGTCTTGGTGAGCGTCGCCGCGGTAGTCGTCGCTGGCGCGGGCCGCGTCGCGGCCGTTACGGGTGCCCCGCGGCCCTACGCCTGCTCGCCGGGACTTCGCGCCCCGGGCGCCGTCGGGCGGCCCGACGCGGTCAGCGCGTCGATCGGCGACACCCGCGTGACCCTGGCGGCGAGGAGCGGCGGTGGTCTCGCCCACGTCCTCACCGACGAGCGCGTCGTGGTGCGCACGCCCTTCGCGACCCTGGTGCGACCGCTGCCCAGGGTCGTGGCCTACCTCCTCACTTTGGGCTCGCAGGTCTGTCTCGTCGCGGGCCCGCCCGCACCCTCGGTGATCGTCCTCGCCTACAGCGGGGGCGCCCACTGCTGTTTCAGCGCCCTGGGCTTCGCGGCCACTGCGGCCGGGCTCGCGCGACCGCTCGCCCGGGTCGACCTGGCCGACGGCGCCACGCTGGGCGTCGCGAACGGTCGCGTCGTGGTGCGCGCCGCTCAGGGCGCCTTCGCCTACACCTTCGACGACTACGCCCAGTCGGCCGAGCCCATCGTGCTCGAGGCGTTCGACGGCCGCGCCTTCGTCGAGGTAACCCGTGACCACCCCGGCCTCGTGCGCGGGGACGCGCGAACCTGGGACCGGCTCTTCGCGCGCGACCCCTCCGACCTCAGCTACCTCGCCGCGTGGGTCGCCGACGAGTCGCTCCTCGGGCGCGGCGCGCTCGCCTGGCGACGGGTCGACGCGCTCGAGGCGGCGAGCCGACTCCGCGGCACCGTGGGCTACCCCTCGGGTCGGGGGTTCGCGCGCCGGCTGCGGCTCCTCCTGGGCGCCCTCGGCTACCCGTCGGGCTGATCAGTCGAGGGGCGCCAGGCCGAGCGCGGCGAGCGCGGCCGCGGCCAGGGAGTGCCCGCCGCCCAGGCGCACGACGTCGTGTCCGGTCCCGTCACGGGTGATGACCGCGACGTCCCCGCAGCCCTGGGGGTCGGCGACCACCACGGCGTAGGGGTGGTCGGCGCCGTCGCGGAAGAAGAGCAGGACCACGCGCGTCCCGAGGTCGAGGGGGCACCCGCTCGTCCCGGTGGGGGCGGCGGGCAGGGCGTCGACGCCCGCGATCAACCGGTCGATGAGCGATCGGTCCGACGTGCTCGAGGCCGAGTCGCGCGGACCCGGGACGCTGGGTCCGCGCTCGACCCGCACGACGAGGCGCGTCGCCCCGCTCGCGACGGGGGCGTCCTGGGCGCCCGTGACCGTGGCGAGGGTCCCCAGGGTGAGGACCGTGGCGAGGACCGTGGCGAGGACCGTGGCGAGGACCGCCGCGACGGGGACGTGGCCGGGCCCGACCCCGGTGCGACGTGTCCCCATCTATCCAGTGTCCCACGTCGCGCCGGCCGCCGACCCGTCGTGGGTCGGCGCTCGCCCGCGGGGCCGCGGGCCACTACTCGAGCGGGGCCAGCCCCTCGAGCGCGGCCACGTCGGCCCGACGGAGTCGGGGCAGGGTCCAGGCGGCGAGGAAGGCCACCAGGGCGATGGCGCCGGCGGTGTGCAGGGCGTTGGCGAAGGCGGGGACGGGATCGACGAGCGGGGCCACGCCCGCGGCGTGCCGGCCGGCCTCGTCGCGCAGGGTGGTCGTGGCCACGCTCACCAGCACCGCGAGGCCGAGCGACCCGCCGATCTGCTGGGAGGTGTTGAGGAGCCCCGCGGCCAGTCCGGCGCGGTCGTGGTCGACCGAGGCGACGGCGTTGAGCATGAGCGGCACGAAGACCAGGCCCATGCCGATCCCCATGAGGCACAGCGCCGCGAAGACGACGAGGTAGGAGGAGCCCTCGTGCAAGGTGGCGGCGGTGAACTGGGCGCCGGCCACGAGCAGCGGGCCGACGACCAGGAAGGGCTTCACCCCGAGTCGTCCCACGAGGCGCGAGACGACCTGGCTCGTGCTCGCCACGAGGATCGGCACCGGGAGGTAGGCCACCCCGGCCAGCACGGGCGAGTAGCCGAGCACGTTCTGGAGGAACTGGGTGAGGAAGTAGATCATCGCCAACATCACGCCGCCGATGAGGACCATGACGGCGTAGCCGACGGCCCGGCCGTGGTGGGCGAGGAAGTCGAGGGGCACCAGCGGCGCGGCGCTGCGTCGCTCGACGACGACGAAGGCGACGAGCAGGACCAACGCCACCGCGAAGGCGGCGACGGTGCCCGGGTGGGCCCACCCGGCCTCGGGTCCGCGCACGAGGCCGTAGACCAGCGCCGACATGGCGACGGTGATCATCAGCGCCCCGGGCACGTCGAGCCGGCCCCGCCCGGCGACCCCCCGCGGGAGCGCGAGGGGGGCCAGGGCGAGCAGCAGCGCCCCGATGGGGACGTTGACGAAGAAGACCCACCGCCAGGACGCGTAGTCGGTGAGGACGCCGCCCAGCACGAGGCCGGTGGCGCCCCCGGCCGCGGTCATCGCGGCGAAGACCGCCATCGCGCGGTGGCGGGCGTGGCCCTCGGGGAATGTGGTCACGACGAGCGAGAGCGCGGTGGGTGAGGCGATCGCCGCCCCGAGTCCCTGGACGACGCGCGCGGTGATGAGCAGGGCCGGGCTGCTCGCGAGGCCGCCCGCGAGTGAGGAGACGGCGAAGAGGCCCACCCCGATCATCAGCATGCGCCGACGTCGCAGGAGATCGCCCAGACGGCCCCCGAGCAGGAGGAAGCCCCCGAAGGTGAGGACGTAGGCGTCGATGACCCACGCGAGGCTGGAGGTCGAGAAGCCCAGTGAGCGCTGCAGGGTCGGCAACGCGATGTTCACGATGGTTATGTCGAGCATCACCATCAGCTGGGCGAGGGCGATCGTGACGAGGGCGAGGCCCGGTCGTGGGACGCGCGGACTCTCCGGCGACGATGCGACCGCGCCCGTGGACCCTGCGACCATCTCGTCGAGCCTACGGGCCGAGCGCGCCGGTCGATGCCCTCGGCGTAGCATCCGGCCATGCTGACGATTCCCGACTCGCACGTCGACCTCCTCGAGGCGGGGGTGGGCGTGCTCGCCACGGTGGACCGCGACGGGCGTCCCCAGATGACGGTCGTCTGGTTCCTGGCCGAAGACGGCGAGATTCTCCTCTCGCTCAACACCGAGCGCTACAAGGTGAAGAACCTGCGCCGCGACCCCTCGGTGGGGCTGCTCCTGCTCGACCTCGCCGCCCCGACGCGCTACCTCGAGATACGCGGAGACGCGCGCGTCGTCGACGACCCCGACTACGCCGTCGCCGATCGGGTCGGCGCGAAGTACGGCGCCGACCTGCGTGACTTCGACGGCCCGGTCGCCCGGCGCGTCGTCGTCACGATCGCTCCCACGCGCGTGACCGCGGTCGACGTGGCGGCCGACGAGGGGTAGGCGTCGCGCCGTGGACAGTGTCGACATCGTCCTCGAGGCCCGTCGACGCGCGGGGCTGACCCAGGCCGAACTGGCCGAACGGCTCGGCGTCGCCCGCTCGACGGTCGCGCGCTGGGAGATGCGCCGGACGCTGCCCAGCTACGAGACGCTGGTCGCGGTGGCGGCGGCCTGCGGGCTCGAGCTGCGTAGCCAGCTGGTCGCCCGGTCCTGAGCCCGCCGCGCGCGCGACCGGCGGCGCGGACTCGTCGCGGTTCAGGCGGGCGTCACCGGCCCGCCGACCTCGAGGGCCCCGAACGATGAGAGGAAGTCCGCGCACGCCGACGGGGGCATCGGGCGCGCGATGTGGTAGCCCTGGATGAGGTCGACCCCGAGCGCCACGAGCGCGGCGTAGGTCGCCTCGTCCTCGACGCCCTCGGCGACGGTCACGAGGTCCATCGCCTGGGCCAGGTCGACGGCGGCGCGGACCACCGCGAGGGCCTTGTGGTTGGTGAGCACGCGGCTCACGAACGACCGGTCGATCTTGAGCTCGTCCACGGGGAAGTCGACGAGCTTGGACAGGGTCGAGTAGCCGGTCCCGAAGTCGTCGATCGACACCCGCACCCCCATCGCGCGCAGGTCGCGGATGCACTGGTCGATGCGGGCGTCGTCGTTGGCCAGTGCGTCCTCGGTGATCTCGATCGTGAGGCGCGACGCCGGGAAGGCGAAGTCGGCGAGGGTGGCGTCCACGACCCGGGGGAAGTCGGCGTTGACGAAGTCGCGCTCGGAGACGTTGACGCTGAGCCGGTGCGACGCCCCCAGCGCCGCCAGGCCCGTGACGTGGTGGAGGGACCGGCGCAGCACGTGCGCGGTGAAGGGGACGACCAGTCCCTGCATCTCGATCATGCGCACGAACCGCTCGGGCGGGATGGGGCCGTAGCCGTCGGGGCTCCAGCGCGCCAACGCCTCCCAGCCGGCGACCGATCCCTCGGCGACGTCGACGAGCGGCTGGAGGTGCACGTCGATCGTCTCGTCGCGCACGGCCTCGCTCACGAGGCCGTAGAGGATGAGGCGACGGGGGTCGTTGCGGTCGTGCTCGAAGTCGTAGACGCTCACCCCGGCGTGCCTCTCCTTGGCCTGGTACATGGCCACGTCCGCCTTGCGGATGAGCTCCTCTTGGTGCTCGCTGGTCGAGCTGCGCACCGCGACGCCGACGCTGGCGCTCAGGTGCAGCGACAGCCCCTCGACGATGACCGGCTCGCGCACGAGCGCCGCCACCTCGTTCGCCAGGCGCTCGAGGTCCTCGGGCGAGCCCGTGGGGCACGACACGGCGAACTCGTCCCCGCCGAGGCGGGCGAGCACCGCCCCGTCGTCGATCGACGACTTCAGCCGGTGCGCGAGCTGGGCCAGCACCTGGTCGCCCGCGCGGTGCCCGAGCGAGTCGTTCACGTCCTTGAAGTTGTCGAGGTCGATCAGCACCACGCCGCCGTGGGTCTCGCCCGGCGAGGCGGTGACCGTGGGGCCGACGGTCAATCCGCGTCGGTTGGCGAGGCCCGTCAGGGGATCGGTCACCGCCAGCTCCTCGAACCGGTGGGAGTTGAGCCGCTCGGCCCGCAGGGACACGAGCAGGCGCACCAAGAGGACGGCCAGGGCGGCCACCGCCAGGCCGCCCACGATCGGGGGGTCGCTGGAGAGCGTCGAGATGACGATCACCACGAGGGCGAGGATGCCGAAGGCGGCGATCTTACGCGCCTGGTTACGGGCGAAGGTCCGCTCGCGGCGCGCGCCGGCCCTCGTGGTCACCCCGTCGTCCTGCTGGGCCGCTCGTCCCACCTCGACGTACGCGGCCAGCCAGCACAGGTCGATCAGGAGTCCCCAGCGCGAGGAGTGGACGAGCACGCCGCGGTGGGCGAGGACCTCGCCCACCGAGATGAGGATGGCGGCGGCGGCCACGTCGATCATCAACCGGTCGCCGGTGACGTCGATCATCGTCACGGCGGTCGCCAGGATGACGATGATCGCGAGCAGGCTGAGGCCGACGAGGAAGTTCTCGCGCTGGCCGGCGCCGTTGATGACAGTGGACAGGGGTTCGAGGACGCCCCGGAGGTAGAGCCACGCCAAGAGCGAGGAGATGGCGAGCCCCCCGGCCGCGGCGTCGATGAGCATGTTGGTGTCGAGCACGCGCAGCGAGGCCACCGTCAACGAGCCGACGAAGGCGACCGCCAGGATGCTCGTCAGGAGAGCGAGCACGAGATTCGTCGTCGGGGGGGCGAAGGGGTTCACCCCGTGGGGCAGCGTGCCGTACAGCGCGCCCGCGAGGCCCGTGAGCAGCTCGGCCGCCAGCACCAGGCTCCAGGTGACGCGCCGCGCGCGGAACCGTCGGATCCGCTGGTAGACGGGCACGGCGGCCGCGACCACCGCGGCGGCGAACAGGCCGCGCCCGACATCGTGCGGGCCCCGGCCGTGCCGGTCGACGACGGTGAGGGCGAGCCCGAGGATCACGGTCACCAGGGCGCTCGTCGCCCAGCGGAACCTGGCGGCGGGCACGGCGCCCGTCGTCCCCACGATGTCGGCTGTCACACGGTCTCTTTCTGCTCCTGGGGCGATCCGGCCAGCGTCGTGGGGGGTCCCGGTTCCCGGCGGGTCGCGCTAACCCGCCGGCACGATGGTGGCACCTGGGCGCGGGCGAGGGGGGGACCGTCGCGACGGCCTCGACGCGTCACGCCCCGACGGGCGCACCTCGCGGTGATCGCCGCGCGGGTGGCGCGGCTCCGCGCTAGAGGTCGGGGAGGCCGAAGTCGAGGCTGGGTACGTCGGTGCCCCCGTCGACCTCGAGGATCTTGCCGGTGAGGAAGGCGCCGGCTGGCGAGGCGAGGTAGACGACCGCCGCGGCCATCTCCTCGGCCTCGGCGATGCGGTGCAGCGGCGTGAGGTCCTCCATCATTCCCTTGAGCTCAGGGGTCGTCATCACGATCTCGAGCGCCGAGGTCGCCGTCGATCCGGCGGCCAGTCCGTTCACCCGGATCCGGGGGGCCAGGTCCTTCGACGCGAGGCGCGTGTAGTGGGCGAGGGCGGCCTTGGTCGCGCCGTAGGCGGCGTAGCCGCGCCCGGCGACGCGCCCCATGACCGAGGTGACGTTCACGATGGCTCCGCCGCCGGACTCGAGCATCACCGGCACGGCCGCGAGAGTGAGAGCGTGGGCGGTGGTGACGTTGAAGTGGAACGCCTCTTCGAGGTACTCGGTCGTGGTGTCGAGCAGGGGCAGGGGGATCGCCCCGCCGACGTTGTTCACCACGACGTCGAGCCGACCGAACGCCTCACGGGCCACTGTGGCGAGCGAGGCGACGACGTCGAGGTCGTTGAGGTCACCGACCACCACCTCGGCGTGACGTCCCGTGTCGCGCACCCGTGCGGCCACGGCCTCGAGGTCGGTGGCGGTGCGACTCGCGATGACGACGTCGGCGCCGCACTCGGCGAGGGCGACGGCGCTCGCCGCACCGATGCCCCGCCCCGCGCCCGTGACGACGGCCACCCGTCCGTCGAGTCGAAAGAGGTCGAGGATCATGGTCCCTCCGTGGTCGGGTCGGACCCAAACGAGATTAGGGCGCAACGCGGCGACGTCACGACGGACCGGCGGTCAGCCCGCGGTCCCGCGAACCCCCGGCACGAAGGGGTGCACCTGGAAGAAGCGGCACGCGTTGAGCGAGACCGGCAGCGTGACGACGCTCGAACGCGGCGTGATCGCCACGCGCAACCAGACCAGCTCGGGGCACGCGGGGTTGTCGATGGCCGTGTCGACACCGGTGACGAGGAACGAGGCGACCCCCGACCCCGGGCGCAGCGTCACGCTCGGCAGCGGTCCTCGACGGTTCCAGCCCCCGAGGTACGAGGTGCGCGTCGGTGTCGCGCTGAGCAGTGCGCCGTTCCACCGATTGACGCCGCGCACCGTGGCGTAGCCCGAGACGGTGCACGCGCGTCGGCCCACGTCGCGCACCCGCACGATCACCCCGTCGTGGAGGGAGCCACCCTGGGCCGCGACGCTGGAGAGGCGCAGCCGGGCGCCGTCGCATCGGGGGGCGACTCGCGCGCGGGCCAGTGTGGCCGGAGGCGTCGGTTCGCGGGGCGACGGGCCCGGCGCCGCGACGCCGAGGGCCCACGAGCCCGCGCCCAGGGCCCCGAGGGCGACGACACGACTCGCGCGACGTAAGGACGGGACGGGGAACACCGACGCGAGACGCGAGATCGTGGACGTAGCCACAGGGTACGGGTTCATTCGGGTCACCGCGAAGGACCCCGTGGGCCGGGTCAGCGGACCGCCCCGCGGGTGGGAGTTCTCTGTCCGCGAGCGGGAGGCGCCCGCGACGTGGTCTCCGTAGGTTTAGAGGTGTGGACGAGCTGAGCGAGGCGAGGTGGCGAGCGGTCGAGGCGCGCGACGCCCGCCTCGGCGGGGTGTTCGTCTACGCGGTGCGTTCCACCGGGGTGTACTGCCGGCCGGGCTGTGGTGCTCGTCGGCCGCTGCGGCGCAACGTCGAGTTCTTCGCCACCGCCGAGCAGGCGCGGGCGGCGGGCTATCGCCCCTGCCGGCGTTGCCGCCCCGAGGGCGACGAGCCGAGCGATCCGGTGGTGGCGTCGGTCATCGCGGTGTGCCGGGAGTTGGAGCGCCCCGACGCCCGGCGAGACCCGGCCGCGATCGCCTCGAGCG
>JAKABC010000044.1 GCA_021802025.1 Actinomycetes bacterium | reverse complement strand
GCTCTCATTGACCGACAACCAGCTCGTCGTCACCGGGACCGACCTCGACCTCACGGCGCGCACGACCATCGAGGTCGTGGGCATCGAGGACGGGGCGACGGTCGTGCCGGCCCGGCTGATCGTCGACGCGGTCCGCTCGCTCGAACCCGGAGCGGTGACCGTAGAGGGCCACGACGAGATCGTGGACATCACCCTGGGCCGAGCACGCTTCTCGCTGCGGACCTTCCCGGTCGTCGACTACCCCAAGCTGCCACCCGTGAGCGGGCCGGTCACCTCGGTGGCGGCCCTTGAGTTGATCCAGGGATTGACCCAGGTCGTGCGGGCCGCGGCCACCGACGACGCCCGCCCCCTGCTGACCGGGGTTCTCTTCACCTCGAACGAGGGGTCGCTACGGCTGATCGCCACCGACTCCTATCGTCTCGCGGTGCGTGACGTGCCCGGCGTCGCGGGCTTCACCGCGACCGACCTCCTCGTCCCAGCCCGCGCCCTGCACGAGCTCCAGCGCACCGCGAACCAACTACCCGCGGACGCCGAGATCGCCGTTGCGCTCTCGGACGCCGAGATCGCCTTCGTGGCGGGGGCCACATCGATCGCCTCGCGGCTCATCGACGGAAACTACCCCTCGGTCCTCCAGCTCATCCCGGCCAGCTACCCCAACCAGTTGCGCGTCGCTAAGGACACCTTCTTGACCTCGCTGCGTCGGGCGCGACTGCTGGCCAAGGACTCGACTAGCTCGGTCCGCCTCACCGTGAAGGACCGCGCGGTCGAGATCCGCACCCAGAGTCACGACGCGGGTGACGTGGAGGACAACGTCGACGCCGACTTCCAGGGTGAGGAGATGACGATCGCCTTCAACCCGAGCTTCTTGATCGACGGCGTTGAGGCGGTGCCGGGCGACGAGGTGGTTCTCGAGATGAGCGACGCCGTGCGTCCGGCCATGGTCCACGGGGTCGACGATCTCGCGTTCCGCTACCTGCTGATGCCCGTGCGAGTCCAGTAGGGCCCCGGGGTGGGCCTCACCGAGCTCACGCTGCGCGACTTCCGGCTCTTCTCCGAACTCGTCGTCCACCCCGACCCCCGCGCGGTGACCGTCTTCCTCTCGGCCAACGGGACCGGCAAGACCTCGGTCCTCGAAGCCGTGCACGTCCTGGCCACCGGCCAGTCGTTCCGCACCCCGGCCGCCGCGGACCTGGTGCGCAGCGGCCGCGACCTGGCGGAGGTCCACGGTCTTCTCCACCAGGGAGAGCGCCGTGTCCAGGTCGACCTCACCCTCACCCGGGGCGTGCGCGCCACGACCAAGCGGATGCTCGTCAACGGCCAACGGCCCCGCTCGCGCGCCGAGCTCGCCGAGGCCCTCCCCCTGACGGTCTTCACCCCGGAGGGAGTCGACGTCGTGCGGGGCGCCCCCGAGCACCGCCGGGCGTTCCTCACGACCGTGATGACCGACGAGGACCCCCTCGCCAGTGAGGCCGTCGAGCGCTACGCGCGGGTGCTCACCCAGCGCAACGCCCTGTTGCGCTCGCTCGAGGGGGGCAGCGTGAGCGCGAGTCAGCGCGCCGAGCTCGAGGTGTGGACCGAGGAGTTGGCGACCGAGGGGAGTGCACTGGTCGATCTGCGCCGCGACGTCCTCACCCGGCTCAGCCCACTCGTGGCCGCGAGCTACGAAGAGCTGGCCGGTGAGCCCGGCGCGGTGGAGCTCCTCTACGAGCCGTCGTGGAGCGGGGGACTGGCCGAGGCCCTCGCGCGCGCCGAGTACGACGACCGTTTCCGGGGCCGCACCGGGGTGGGGCCGCACCGCGACGACGTCGCGGTGCGCCTCGCGGGCCGCGACGCCCGCCGTCAGGCCTCCCAGGGGGAGCAGCGGTCCCTGGCCCTCGCGTTGCGCCTGGCCGGTCACGAGCTGGTGCGTCGACGACGCGGCGTCGAGCCGATCCTCCTGCTCGACGACGTCTTCAGCGAGCTCGACTCCCGGCGGGCCGACCGACTGCTCGCGATGCTGCCCGGGGGTCAGACCCTGGTCACCACGGCCTCCCCGCTGCCCACGGCGCTCAGCCCCGGGGTGGTCGTCGACCTCACGAGGGCGGTGGCGCCGTGAGCCGGCGGCGCGACGACGAGCCCCGATCCCTCGCCGAGGTCCTCGACGGGCTCGCGGGACGGCTGCGTCGGGTCGACCTGCGCAGCGTCGACGCGGTCCGCGCCCTGTGGTCCGACGTCGTCGACCCGGTGCTCGCCGAGCACTGCCGAGTCGAGATGGTGCGCGACGGGGTCCTCATCGTCGCGGTGCCCTCGGGCGCCTTCGCCCAGCGCGTGGCCGACGAGGCGGCGTCGATCCTCGCCGCCTACGCGGTGCTCGGAGCGAGCGCCCCACGCGAGGTGCGCGCGATCGTGCGCGAGCGCGCGCCGGGGGCGTAGTGGTCGCGTCGAGCCCCTCGCACCAGGCCCGTTAGGACCGCGAAACGGCTGGAATGTGGGGCCGTTCGGGTAGGATGGAGAGACGCTCAAGGGCCGCGCCGTCGGGCGCCTGAGCCCCGGCTCCCCGATGGAAAGGACCTCGTCGTGGCCGAAAAGACCAAGGGATCGGCGAGTTACTCCGCCAGTGACATCACCGTCCTCGAGGGTCTCGAGCCCGTACGGCTGCGCCCGGGCATGTACATCGGCTCGACCGGCCCGGCCGGTCTGCACCACCTCATCTGGGAGATCGTCGACAACTCGGTCGACGAGGCGATGGCCGGCTTCTGCTCGCGCATCGACGTCGTGTTGCTGCGCGACGGCGGCTGTCGGGTCGTCGACGACGGACGCGGCATCCCGGTCGACGAGCACCCCCAGTACCCGGGCAAGTCGGCGGCCGAGATCGCCCTCACCGTCTTGCACGCCGGCGGCAAGTTCGGCGGACGGGGCTACAAGGTCTCAGGCGGGCTCCACGGCGTGGGCGTCTCGGTCGTGAACGCGCTCTCGACGCGCCTCACCCTCGAGGTCGACCGCGACGGCCAGCACCACGAGCTCTCCTTCGCCGACGGCGGCAAGCCCCAGGGCGGGCTCGCCGTGACCGGTCCCGCCCCCCGGGGCCGCACCGGGACGACGGTGACGTTCTACCCCGACCCCACCATCTTCGAGGACACCGAGTTCCGCGCCCAGACCGTCACCGAGCGTCTCCAGATCGTCGCCTTCTTGAACCGGGGGCTCGAGATCCGCTTCAGCGACGAGCGGGCGGGCCGCGAGGCCAAGGAGGTCTTTAAGTACAACGGCGGCATCGTCGACTACGTGAAGCACCTCAACAACGCCAAAGAGTCCCTCTTTCGCAAGGTCGGCTTCTACGAGCAGGCCGAGGAGGGTCAGCAGGTCGAGATCGCCTTCCAGTGGAACACCGGCTACTACGAGAGCATCTACTCCTTCGCCAACGGCATCTCCACCATCGAGGGCGGGATGCACGAAGAGGGGTTCCGCAAGGCCCTCACCAACGTCGTCAACCGCTACGCCCGCAAGCGCAACCTCCTCAAGGAGAAGGAGGACAACCTGCTCGGCGAGGACATCCGCGAGGGTCTGACCGCGATCATCTCGGTGCTGCTCACCGCGCCCCAGTTCGAGGGCCAGACCAAGGCCAAGCTCGGCAACGTGTCGATGCGCTCGATGGTCGAGCGCGCCACCAACGAGAAGCTGGCCGAGTGGCTCGAGGAGAACCCCCGCGAGGGCGCCCAGATCGTCCAGAAGGCCGTCCAGGCGGCCCGCGCCCGCCAGGCGGCCCGTCAGGCCCGCGACCTCACCCGGCGCAAGAGCGCGCTCGACGGGGCCGGACTGCCGGGCAAGCTCGTCGACTGCTCGTCGAACGAGCCGCGCGAGTGCGAGCTGTTCATCGTCGAGGGGAACTCGGCCGGTGGCTCCGCGAAGGACGCCCGCGACCCCCGGGTCCAGGCGATCCTGCCCATCCGGGGCAAGATCTTGAACGTCGAGAAGGCGCGCACGGACAAGATCCTGCGCAACGCCGAGATCCAGGCCCTGGTGTCGGCCATCGGCGCGGGCGTCGAGGACGACTTCGACGTCACCAAGATCCGCTACGACAAGATCATCCTGCTCGCCGACGCCGACGTGGACGGCAGCCACATCCGCACGCTGCTCCTGACCTTCTTCTTCCGCCAGATGACCGCCCTGGTGAACGAGGGCCACGTCTACGTGGCCCAGCCCCCCCTCTACTCGACGCTGGTGGGCAAGGAGAAGGTCTACCTGCGCGACGACGCCGCCAAGGCGCTCTTCCTCGCCGAGCACCCCGACCACAAGAACGACTTCCAGCGGCTCAAGGGGCTCGGGGAGATGGACTTCGACGAGCTGCGCGACACGACGATGGACCCCACCAAGCGGGCGCTCCTGCAGATCACCGTCGAGCAGGCGGCCCTCGCCGACGAGGTCTGCTCGATCCTCATGGGCGACGACGTCCCCCAGCGACGGCACTTCATCCAGACGAACGCCAAAGACGTTCGCTTCCTCGACATCTAAGGCGACGACATGGCCCGACGCTCGAACACCACCCCCCCGAACGACGGGGCCGACCCGGTCGAGGTGCTCGGCTACGTGGAGCCCATCGAGATCAACCTCGAGATGGAGCGCTCCTTCCTCGAGTACTCGATGTCGGTCATCGTCAGCCGGGCGCTGCCCGACGTGCGCGACGGACTCAAGCCGGTCCACCGACGGATCCTGTACTCGATGTTCGACCAGGGCCTGCGCCCCGACCGGCCCTACTCCAAGTGCGCCAAGGTCGTCGGGGAGGTCATGGGCACCTACCACCCTCACGGCGACACGGCTATCTACGACGCCCTGGTGCGAATGGTCCAGGACTTCTCGATGCGCCACCCGCTCGTCTCGGGCCACGGGAACTTCGGGGGGACCGGTCCGGACGAGGGCGCGGCGGCGATGCGCTACACCGAGTGCCGGCTCGCCCCGATCGCCCTGGAGATGCTGGACTCGATCGACGAGGACACGGTCGACTTCGAGCCCAACTACGACAACTCGACCCAGCAGCCGGTGGTGCTGCCCTCGCGCTTCCCCAACCTGCTCGTCAACGGCAGCCAGGGCATCGCGGTGGGGATGGCGACCAAGATCCCCCCGCACAACCTCGGCGAGGTGATCGACGCGACCCTGCACCTCATCGCCCACCCCGAGGCCACGCCCGACGACCTGATGGCCTTCGTGAAGGGCCCCGACTTCCCGACCGCCGCGCAGATCCTGGGCCGTCAGGGCATCCTCGACGCGTACCGCACGGGGCGGGGCTCGATCAAGGTGCGCGCCGTCGCCGAGATCGACGAGGTCGGCCGCGACACCCGCATCGTCGTCTCGCAGTTCCCCTACGAGGTGTCGGTCGAGTCGATCGAGGAGAAGATCTACGACCTCGTCAAGAGCGGCGAGATCGAGGGGATCGCCGCGGTGCAGAACGACTCGGCCGGCCGTCAGGCCCGCCTCGTGATCCGGCTCAAGCGCGACGCCAACGCCAACGTGATCTTGAACCAGCTCTACAAGAACACGGCGCTGCAGACCACCTTCGCGGTGAACATGCTGGCCCTGGTCGACGGGGTGCCGCGCACCTTGAACCTGGCCCAGGCGCTCACCCACTACGTGGCCCACCAGGTCGAGGTCGTCACGCGCCGCACCCGTCACCGCCTGGCCAAGGCCGAGGCCCGGGCCCACATCGTCGAGGGCCTCCTCAAGGCGATCGACATGCTCGACGCGGTGATCGCCGCCATCCGCGGGTCCGAGGACCGCCCGGCCGCGCGGGCCTCCCTCATGGGTGCGCCCTTCGACTTCTCCGAGGAGCAGGCCAACCACATCTTGGACATGACCCTCGGACGGCTCACCCGGCTCGGTCGCAGCGAGCTCGACGAGGAGATGGCCCGCCTGCGCGAGACGATCGCCGAGCTGCGCTCGATCCTGGCCGACGAGGTCAAGCTGCGCGGGGTGATCTCGAGCGAGCTGACGGCGATCCGGGACAAGTACGCCACGACCCGCCTCACCCAGATCGTGAACGACCCGGGCGAGCTCGGCGTCGAGGACCTGATCGACGACGAGGAGATCGTCGTGACGATGACCCGCGCCGGCTACGTCAAGTCGGTCGCGGCCGACGCCTTCAGGACCCAGGGACGGGGCGGTCGGGGCGTCCAGGGGGCCAAGCTCAAGGACGAGGACTTCGTCGACCAGATCATCCACACCACGGCGCTGGCCTACCTCCTCCTCTTCTCCAACCGGGGGCGGGTCTTCCGGCTCCGGGGTCACGAGATCCCCATGAAGGACCGCACCGCCAAGGGCACGGCCATCGTCAACCTGCTCAACCTCCAGCCGGGCGAGTCGATCCAGGCCATCGTCTCGACTGACGACTTCCCCGAGGACAAGTTCCTCGTCTTCGCCACGGCCAACGGGACGGTGAAGAAGACGGCCTTCAGCGAGTACGACAAGTCCCGGCGCGAGGGCTGGATCGCCATCAACCTGCGCCCGGGCGACGAGGTCGTGCGGGTCGTGCCCACCACGGGCGAGGACGACCTGATGATGCTGAGCTACCGGGGGATGGCCATCCGCTTCGCCGAGTCCGAGGTGCGCGAGATGGGCCGTGACGCCACCGGGGTGCGCGGGATCAAGCTCAAAGACGACGACCGCGCCATCTCGCTCGACGTGGTGCGCGACGACGCCGACCTGTTCGTCGTGACCGACACCGGCTACGGCAAGCGGGTCAAGGTCGAGCGGTTCCACCGCCAGGGCCGGGGCGGCCAGGGGGTGCGCGCGATCCGCCTGACGGCCGCGCGGGGCTTCGTGGCCGCGGCCTTCATGGTCCACCTGGACGACGAGGTGCTGCTCGCCTCGAGCGGGGGCGTGCTGATTCGCACCCCGGTGCGCGAGGTCTCCTCCCAGGGTCGTGACGCGACCGGGGTGCGCGTGATGAACCTCGACGAGGGCCACGCCGTGGCGGCCGTGGCGGTCGTGCCGGCGGGCGAGGCGGACTGAGTCCGCGCCCCGACGGCGGCCTCGGGCAGAATGTCGCGATGAGCGCACGTGAGATGACCCCCGAGGAGGCGGCCGGCCTCGTTCGACCCGTGGACGGCGTCGGCTACGGACTGATCACCGGCACGCCCACGGCCCTGTTCCGGGCCCTGGCCGCCCGCGACGACTGGGAGGACCTGCTGATTACCGGCGGGCTGGCGCTGGGGAACTACGACGCCCTCTTCACCCACCCCGGGGTCCACTACCGCTGCCCCTTCTTCGGGCCGGGCGAGCGCCGCGCCGCGGCCGTCGGCGGCGACGTGCAGTACGTGCCGAGCTACTTCCGCCACTGGGGGCTGCACGTGGAGCTCTACGAGCCGCGCGTGATGATGGCGCCCTGCTCGATGCCCGACGCCGAGGGCAACGTGTCGCTCTCGCTCTACAACGGGGCCACCCTCGAGGCGCTGCGGGCCGCCGGACGCGACCCGAAGCGCCTCCTCGTCGTCGAGTGCTCGCCCCACTTCCCGCGCACCCTCGCCCTCGAGGGCCACTCCAACACCCTCAGCCTGGTCGACGACGTCGACGTGGTCGTCTACACCGAGGAGTGGCCGACGGTCTTCCCCAACGTCCCGGGGAGCGACGTGGACGTGGCCATCGCGGCCCACGCGGCGCCCTTCGTCCCCGACGGAGCGACGCTGCAGACCGGCATCGGGGCGGTGCCCAGCCTGGTCGCCCAGGCCCTCATCGAGGGCGACGGCGGCGACTACGGGGTCCACTCCGAGATGTTCACCGACGGCCTCTACGAGCTGATCAAGGCCGGCAAGGTCACCAACGCGCGCAAGACCCTCCACCCGGGCCAGTGCGTGATCACCTTCGCCGCGGGCACGCGCGAGATGTACGACTTCATCCACGAGAACCCGATGATCGGCGTGGCCCCGGTCTTCTACACCAACGACCCCCACGTCATCGCGAAGAACCACCGCGTCGTGTCGATCAACTCGGCGCTCGAGGTCGACTTCTCGGGCCAGATCATGGCCGAGGCGATTGGTCCCCGGCAGTTCTCGGGCGTGGGGGGCCACCACGACTTCGTGGAGGGCTCGAGCCTCAGCCTCGAGCACACCTCGCTGATCTGCTTCGCCTCGACCACGACCGTCGACGGCGTCGTCAAGAGCCGGATCGTCCCGACCCCGACCCCCTACACGGGCGTGACCTCACCACGCCAGCTGGCCCAGGTCATCGTGACCGAGCACGGCGCGGCCGACCTGCGGGGCAAGACCGTGCGCGAGCGCGCCGAGGCCCTCATCGCCATCGCCGACCCCCGTTTCCGCGACGAGCTGGACGAGCGCCTAGCCGACCTCACCCCGTAGTGCTCATCGTCACCGGGCTGGGTATCGAGATCGGGGGTCGGCGACTCCTCGAGCCGGCGTCGTTCACCATCGGAGACGGCGAGAAGGTGGGCCTCGTCGGGCGCAACGGCGCGGGCAAGTCCACCCTGCTCAAGGTCCTGCTCGGCCAGGCGACGGGTCAGGTCCGCCACCAGGGCACCGTCTCGATCCAGGGGGTCGTCGGCCACCTGCCCCAAGAGCCCGTCCCCGGCGGGCTCGGCGTGGAGCCGATCGGGCTGAGCCACGTGCTGAGTGCGAGAGGCATCGACTCGCTCGACGCCGCGATGCACGAGGCCCGCCACGCGCTGGCCGCGTCCCCCGACGAGGCGACCATAGAGCGCTTCACCGAGCTCGAGGAGGAGTTTCGCGAGCGCGGCGGCTACGTCGCCGAGGCCGAGGTGGCCCGGCTGGCCGACGGCCTCGGCCTGGCCCAGGACCTGTTGCTCGAGGACCTGGCCAGCCTCTCGGGCGGCCAGCGCCGCCGCGTCGACCTGATGCGGGTGCTCTACCAGCAGCCCGACGTGCTGGTGCTCGACGAGCCGACCAACCACCTCGACAAGACGGCCAAGGCGTGGCTCTTCGACGAGCTGGCGCGCTTTTCCGGCACCGTCCTCGTGATCAGTCACGACCTGCCCCTGCTCGACGCCTCGATCGACCGGGTGCTGGCGCTGCGCGAGGGTCGGCTCCTCGACTACCGGGGCAACTACACCAGCTACCTGACCCAAGACGAGGCCCGTCGCCAGGGCGAGGAGAAGCTCGCCGCGCGCCAGGACGCCAAGATCGACCAGTACGCGCGCCTGGCCGACTCGATGCGCGGCCAGACCGCCAAGCGGGCCCGGCTGGCCAAGGTCCTCGACCGGCGAGTCGAGCGGCTGCGCGACGAGCGCGTCACCGTCACCGCGCGCGAGCGCGCCGTGTCGTTCCGCCTGCCCGATCCGCCGCGCAGCGGCGACGTGCCCCTCGAGGTGAGGGGGCTGTGCGTGCACTACGGGCGCCTGCGCGTGCTCGATGACCTCGACCTCACGATCGGGCGGGGCGACCGGGTGGCCATCGTCGGGCGCAACGGCGCGGGCAAGTCGTCCCTGCTGCGCTGCGTGGCCGGGGCCCAGACGCCTACGGCCGGCACCGTGCGCTACGGCGCCCACGTCACGGTCGGCTACTTCGCCCAGGAGAACGAGCAGCTCGACTTCTCGGTGACGGTCCTGGAGAACCTGGCCGACTCGGTCGTGGCGACCGACCCCGGGCGACGGGCCCTGCTGGGCGCGTTCGGCCTCACCGGCGAGGCCGCCCACCAGCGGCCCGGCACCCTCTCGGGGGGCGAGCGGGCCAAGCTGGCCCTGGCCAAGCTGGCCTCCTCGCGGGCCAACCTGCTGGTGCTCGACGAGCCGACCAACAACCTCGACCCGGCCAGCGTCACGGCGCTCGGCGAGCTGATGCGCGAGTGGAAGGGGACGGTCGTGGCCGTCAGCCACGAGCGGGGCTTCGTCGAGGCCCTCGAGCCCACCCACGCGGTGCTGTTGCCCGAGGAGTTCGTCGACGTCTGGGACGACCGCTACCTCGAACTGGTCGAGCAGCGCTAGGTGAGGCGCCGCTCGACCGCCCAGTGGGTGAGCTCGTAGCGGCTCGAGAGCTGGAGCTTGCGCAGCACCGACGACACGTGGCTCTCGACGGTCTTGACCGAGATCGCGAGCTCGGCGGCGACGTCGCGGTAGGCGTAGCCGCGCGCGATGAGCCGCAGCACCTGGCGCTCGCGCACGGTGAGCTGGTTGAGCTCGGGGTCGACCTCCGCCTCGCCGAGACGACCCTCGGCGGCGAAGGCGTCGAGGACGAAGCCGGCCAGGCGCGGCGAGAAGACGGCGTCGCCGTCGGCCACGCGCAGTATCGCCTCGAGCAGCTCGGGGGCCGAGATGCTCTTGGTGACGTAGCCGCGCGCCCCGGCGCGCACCACGGCGATGACGTCCTCGGCCGCGTCCGAGACCGACAGGGCGAGGAAGCGCACCTCGGGGGCGGTGGCCAGCACCTCGCGCAGGACGGCCTCGCCGCCCCCGCCGGGCATGTGCACGTCGAGCAGCACCACCTCGGGGCGGCGCTCGAGGATCAGCTCGATCGCCGCCGGGACCTCGTCGGCGGCCCCCACGATGTCGACCCGCTCGGCGAGCTCGGCGCGCAGCCCGGCCAGGATCAGCCCGTGGTCGTCGACGAGGAAGACCCGGGGTCTCACGCGAGCGCGACCTCGAGGGCCACCTCGGTGCCCTCCCCAGGAGTGGAGCGCACGGTGGCCGTGCCGCCGCGCGCGGCCAGGCGCTCGCGGATCGACACCGCCAAGCCGTGGCGGTCCGTGGGCACGGCGGCCGGGTCGAAGCCCCGACCGCGGTCGCGTACGAACAGCGAGGCCGTGGTGGGCTCGACCTCGGCGTAGATCGAGACGCGATCGGCCCCCGACCAGCGGGCCGCGTTGATCGCCGCCTCGCGCCCGGCGGCGACGAGGTCGGCCAGCGCCTCGGAGAGGGTGGCCTCGCCGACGACCACCAGCTCGACGCGCACCCCGTAGTCGCCCTCGATCTCGCCGACGAGGGCGTCGAGCGCCCCGGCGAGGGTGGCCACGTGGTTGGTCGACTCGGGGCCGAAGAGCCACTGGCGCAGCTCTCTTTCCTGGGTGCGGGCGAGGCGGGTGACCTGGCCGGGATCGTCGGCCGAGCGCTCGATCAACGTGAGGGTCTGGAGGACCGAGTCGTGCAGGTGGGCCGCCAGCTTGGCGCGCTCTTCGACGCGCACGCGC
>JAKABC010000043.1 GCA_021802025.1 Actinomycetes bacterium | reverse complement strand
GACGCCCTCGATGACGACCGCGTAGACGCCCTCGTCCTGGAGGACCTTGGCGTCGAGGCTGAGCTCCTCGGCCGCCTCGCGGGTCTTGGCCTGGACCTTGAACCCGCCGAAGGCCATGACGCTCTGGGGGGTGAGGCCGAGGTGTCCCATCACCGGGATCTCGGCGTCGAGGATGGCCCGCACGACCTCGCGGCGGACCCGTCCGCCCTCGAGCTTGACCGAGTCGGCCCCGGCGCGGATCAGCCGGCCCGCGTTCACGACCGCGTCGTGGGCCCCGGTGTGGTAGCTGAGCCAGGGCAGGTCGGCCACCACGTGGGCCTCGGGCGAGGCGGCGGCGACGGCGGCCACGTGGTGGCACATCGCCTCGATCGTCACGTGCAGGGTGTCGTCGTGGCCCAGCACCACGTTGGCCAGGGAGTCGCCGACCAGGATGATGTCGACCCCGGCGGCCGAGGCCAGGCGCGCCCCGGGCTCGTCGTAGGCCGTCACCATCACCAGGGGCGCGGCCCCCCGGCGGCGCTTGCGGGCCCGGATGGTCGGGGCGCTGAGCCTCACCGCCCGGCCTTCGAGGCGACCGCCGTCGCCCGGCGCACCGCGCGGCCCCCCGCGTGCCACTTGCGCGCGAGGTGGTGGAACGCGCAGGCCACGCAGACCTCGACCGCGTAGCAGGTGACCGGATCCACCCGGCGCTCGAGCTTGGCGAGCTCGGCCCGCGACGTGGGGCAGGTCCCCCCGGCGGGCAGGCGCGCGCCGAAGACGTAGGTCACCTCGACCAGCTCGGCGTCCCCGCAGACCGGGCAGCGCTCGCCCGAGCGCCGGCCCACGTTGCGCGCCGCGCGCACCAGCTCGGGGTGGGCGTCGCAGACGTCCTCGACGCCGATCTGGCCGGCCGCGAGCCGGGCCAGCAGGGTCCGGCGAACCAGGCCGAACTCGACCACGGCCCCGACGTTCGTGGTGGCAGCCAGGCGCTGATCCATTAGCGGTGACACTACCCCCGGGGGTGCGACGGACGGCTCCGCGCCCGGCCGGGGGCCCGTGTGATGTGTTCGTCGATATATCGAAGTGATATGATGAATCGTGATGTTGGACGTCGCCATCCTCGGCCTCTTGATGGACCGCGATCACCACGGCTACGAGATCCGCTCCCAGCTGCGCGAGCGCCTCGGGGTCTCGGCGAACGTGTCGTTCGGCTCCATCTACCCCGCCCTCGCCCGCCTCGAGCGCCACGGCCTGGTCGAGGCGGT
Source organism: Actinomycetes bacterium (assembly GCA_021802025.1). Classification (GTDB taxonomy): domain Bacteria; phylum Actinomycetota; class Acidimicrobiia; order Acidimicrobiales; family RAAP-2; genus RAAP-2. The sequence continues at coordinate 9,969 of JAKABC010000043.1, read as the reverse complement.
CGCCCCGGGCGCGCCGCGCGCGGCGGCGATCTCCACCGGCTCGCTCGCCGGGGAGCGCGCCTCGTTGCGCTCGCTGCGCACCTCGGCCGGCCTGGGCCGACGCGGGCGCAAGGTGTACCGCATCACCGAGCGGGGCCGCCAGGAGTTCCACACGCTGCTCGCCGACCCCACGACGGTCGACGACGGGAAGACCTTCTCGTTGCGCGTGGCCCTCGCCCGCTACCTCACGCCGGCCCTGCGCGTGCGCCTCCTCGAGCGGCGCCGCCAGGACCTCCTCGAGCGCCTGGCCGAGGTGCGCCAGGGCGCCGACAACCCCGACCTCGACGCCTACGCGCGCTCGGTGATGAGCCACGCCGCCCACAGCGTCGAGTTGGACCTCGAGTGGATCGACGACCTGTTGTCCATCGAGCGCAGTGACTCAGAGACATTCGCCCACGAGGCGAAGTAGGAAAGGAGAGCCATGGGCAAGATCCGCGTGGCCATCGCGGGCGTGGGCAACTGCGCCAGTTCGCTCGTCCAGGGCGTGACGTACTACAAGGACGCCAAGCCCGGCGACCACGTGCCCGGACTCATGCACGTCGAGTTGGGCGGCTACCACGTGGCGGACCTGGAGTTCGTCGCCGCCTTCGACGTCGACGCCAGCAAGGTCGGCAACGACCTGGGCAAGGCCATCGACGCCGGCCAGAACAACACCCTGAAGTTCGCCGAGGTGCCCTCACTCGGGGTGACGGTCTTGCGCGGGCCGACCCTCGACGGGCTGAACAAGTACTACCGCGCCGTGATCGAGGAGTCCCCGGCCGAGGCCGTCGACGTGACCCAGGCGCTGCGTGACGCGCGCGCCGACGTGCTCGTCGCCTACCTCCCGGTCGGCTCCGAGGAGGCCCAGCGCTACTACGCCCAGGCCGCGCTCGACGCCGGCGTGGCCTTCGTCAACGCGATCCCGGTCTTCATCGCCTCGGACCCGGTCTGGGCGAAGAAGTTCGCCGACGCCGGCGTGCCGATCGTGGGCGACGACATCAAGAGCCAGGTCGGCGCCACCATCGTCCACCGCGTGCTCAGCCGGCTCTTCGAGGACCGCGGCCTCACGCTCGACCGCACCTACCAGCTCAACGTCGGCGGGAACATGGACTTCAAGAACATGCTCGACCGCGAGCGCCTCGAGTCGAAGAAGGTCTCCAAGACCCAGGCCGTCACCAGTCAGCTCGAGCTCAACGACATCGAGCCCGACAACGTCCACATCGGCCCGAGCGACCACGTGCCGTGGCTGCTCGACCGCAAGTGGGCCTATATCCGCCTCGAGGGTCGCAACTTCGGCGACGCCCCGCTCAACATCGAGCTCAAGCTCGAGGTCTGGGACTCGCCCAACTCGGCCGGGGTGATCATCGACGCGGTGCGCTGCGCGAAGCTCGCCCTCGACCGCGGCGTCGGCGGACCCCTCATCGGCCCCTCGGCGTACTTCATGAAGTCCCCGCCGGTCCAGTTCCACGACGACGTGGCCCACGACATGATCGAGGCCTTCGCCGCGGGCACGCTGGAGAACGAGGCCTGGCCGGCCTAGCCGATAGCCGGTGCTCGCCGCGCCCGGCGCGGCCCGCCACACTGGGGAGATGACCACCGCTCGGCCCGCCGCCTCCGAGGTCGGCACGCGCGAGTGGTTCCGACGTCGCGGCCCCTCCTGGGTCCTGCAGGCGGCGTCGGCCCTCGCCGCGGCGGTGGGCCTCGTCGAGGGCGCTCATCGCGCGGGCGCGCTCGTCTGCTGGGTCCTGCTCGTCGTGGAGGGGGGGCTCTTGCTCGCGACGGCGACGGCCCTGTGGCGGCTGCGCCGCGTGCTCGCCGAGCGCCTGGCGAGCGGCGCGTCGGCGCCCCGGCGCCCCCTGCGCCGCGCCGTGCGGGTGGAGGGGATGGTCCTCGGCCTCGCGGCGGTGCTCGTCGGGCTCGACGTGACCTACACCTACCACCCGGAGGCGGTAGGGCTCTCCGTGCTCTTCTTCGGGGTGCAGCTCCTCTACGACCGCCGGGCGCGCCGCTAGCGCGACGCCCACCACGCGCGCAGGCGCGCCTCGGCCTCGGCCGGGTCGATCTCGCCCTCGTCGAGGCGGATCTCCATCAAGAAGTCGAGGGCCCGACCGACGTCGGGTCCCGGCGCGATGCCCAGCACCTCCATCACGCGCACCCCGTCGATCGCCGGGCGCAGGGCCGACAGGTCCTCGAGGGCGCGCAACTCGACGATCCGCTCTTCGAGCTCGTCCATCCGTCGAGCGAGCTCGGCGGCCTTGCGGGCGTTGCGCGTGGTGCAGTCGCAGCGGGTCAGCTCGTTCAGGTCCTCGAGCAACTCGCCGGCGTCGCGCACGTAGCGGCGCACCGCCTTGTCGCTCCAGCCGAGCTTGTAGGTGTGAAAGCGCATGTGCAGCTCCACCAGCGCGGCGACCCGCTCGACGACGTCCTGGGGGTACTTGAGGGCCACGAGGCGCTTGCGGGTCATCTTGGCCCCGACCACGTCGTGGAACCGGAAGGTCACCCCGTCGTCGGTGATGGCCCGGGTGGCCGGCTTGCCGACGTCGTGGAAGAGCGCGGCCAGGCGCAGCACGAGCCGGGGCGAGGCCTTGTCGACCACGGCGTAGGTGTGGCGCAGGACGTCCTTGTGGCGGTGCACGGGGTCCTGCTCGAGCGCGAGGGCCGGCAGCTCGGGCACGACGCGCGCGGCGAGCCCGGTGCGCACGATGAAGTCGAGGCCGATCGAGGGCCGCTCGGTGGCGAGCAAAAGGTCGAGCTCGGCGCGCACCCGCTCGGCCGACACCTTGTCGATCTGCTCGGCCATCGCGCTCGCCGCGGCCTCGACCGCCGGGTCGATGGCGAAGGTGAAGCGCGCGGCGAAGCGCGCGGCCCGCAGCATCCGCAGGGGGTCGTCGCGAAAGAGCGTCTCGGGGTCGATGGGGGTGCGCACGACGCCGTCGGCCAGGTCCTGGAAGCCGCCGAAGAAGTCGAAGAGGGTCTGGACGCCGGTCGTGCCCTTGGCCAGCGCCACCACGTCGAGCGCCAGCGCGTTGATCGTGAAGTCGCGCCGCGACAGGTCGATCTCGAGCGAGTCGCCCCACTCGACGGCCGGCTTGCGGGAGTGGTCGACGTAGGACTCGGAGCGGAAGGTCGTCACCTCGCAGGCCAGCCCGTTCGCGGCCAGGATGCCCCCCAGGGTGCCGAAGGCCCGTCCCTGCTCCCAGATCGACGTGCACAGGGGCCGCATCAGCCGCTCGACGTCGTCGGGCCGGGCGTTGGTCGTGAAGTCGATCTCGCGCTCGCCCGTGCGCGTCACCCCGAGCAGGGCGTCGCGCACCGCGCCCCCCACGGCGTAGAGGGAGAAGCCGGCCTCGTCGAAGGCGAGCGCCAGCGGTCGGGCGAGGTCGGCGAGCTCTACGAGTCGGGTGTCGGCGTCAGCGAGTGAGATCACGGTCTAGCGAGGTTACGACGCCGGGCGCGACGCACCCGCGACGGTAGCCTGGTTGGGCATGGCCCACCGACCTCGGACCTGGTGGCGGGCGATCGCCGGGGCCGTCGTGGTGGCCCTGGGCGCGCCCCTCGGCCACGGGGCGATAGCCGGGGCGGCGCCGTCCCCGACGCCCTCCCTGGTGCACCAGCAAGAGGTCGTCACCCTCGGCGCCTCGGGCGCGGCGCCGCTCGACCTCACGGTGTCGGCCGACGCCTCCTCGACCCTGCGGGTGACCCTCTTCCCGCTCCTCATCACCCGCGGGGCCCTCGAGGGCGTGGTCGCCGGCCACTCCCCCGGCGTCGGCGCGATCGCCTCGACCCCGGCGATCGCGCTGCGCTGTGCGCGCCACGGCACGGCGACCCTCGCGATCACCCTCACCACGACGCGCCGCGCGGCCGCGCCGACCTGCGACGGGGCCCGGCCGCGCCTGCGCCTCGCGTGCGCCCCGGGCCACTGCGACGGGGTCTACCCCCTACGCCTCGTCCTCGACCAGAATGATCGGCGCACCGTCTGGTGGTCGCTCGTCACCGTCCGGGGCCGCAGCGCGCTCACCCCCTTGTCGGTCGCCCTGATCGAGACGCTCACGCGGGCCGCCCTCGTCCACCCCGTGCGCACCGCCGACGCCCTGCGCGCGATCGCGCGCGCCGCCTCGACCCCGCTCACCCTCGGCGCCGACTACGGCGCGCTCGGGCCGATCATCCTGGGCAAGGACAGCTCGGCCCCGGGGCCGACCGACGTGGCGGTGGCCCTGGATCGGGCGCTCGCGAGCGGGGAGCACCGCGCCATCGACGCCCCGCCGGCCGAGACCGACTTCGCCGGCCTGGCCGACCACCACCTCGACACCCAGGTGCTCCAGCAGCTCAACCTGTCCTCGGACCTGCTGCGCACCCTCACGGGGCGCTACGTCGACGGACCGGTCCTGCTCTCGGGGCCGGTCGCGCCCGAGGGGCTCGCGGCCCTGGCGCGCGCCGGCGAGACCCGGGTCGTGCTCGCCGAGGACGCCCTCGCCACGGCGCCGTCCACCACCTTGACCTGGGGGGCGCCGTTCCGCGCGACCGGGGTCGCCGGGGCGCTGGCCCTGGCGACCGACGGCCCGCTCTCGGCGCTGCTCGAGGGGGGGGCGCGCTCGGCCGGGCTGCGCACCGCCCTGGTGCTGGGGACCCTCGACTTCTTGCACTACGAGGCCCCCAACGCGCCGGCCCCGCGGGCCGTCGTGCTCGCCGCGCCGCTCGCCAAGACCTCGCCCACCCTGATCGACGACCTCGTCGCGGGGCTCGCCCGCGACCCCTTCGTGCGCACCACGACCCTCACCCCCCTCTTCGACGCCCGCCTCGTGGGCGCGAACGGCGCGCCCACCACCCGCGCCTTGGCGCCCGTCGCCTCGTCGACCTGGACGGGCCGCAACGTCACCTCGCTGCTCACGGTGATCGGCGAGGTCAACTCCTTCGCCCAGGCGGTACGCAGCGGCCCCGTGGCGACCGCCCTGCGCGTCGCGGTCGCCAGCGCCGAGCAGACCGGCTCGCCCGCCCGGCGCCAGAACGCGATCGCGCGGGCCCAGGCCGCGCTCGACGCCCAGCTGGGGCTCGTCACGGTCGACGCCAGCACCATCACCCTCGCCGGGCCGGGCAACGCGCTGCCGGTGACGATCCACTCGAGCGCCGGCTACGACCTCGCGGCGGTGGTGCACGTCTCGGCCGAGGGCCTCACCTTCCCCAAGGGCTCGGCCGTCCCCGTCGACCTCAACGCGCCGACCGTCTCGGTCGACGTGCCGACCGCGCGCGCCACGGCCAGCTCGGTGACCCTCGAGGTCACCCTGACCACGCCCAACGGCCAGCTCGAGCTCGCCCGCAGCGCCGTCCAGGTGCGCATCGCCGGCACCTCCGTCGTCGGCTACCTCCTCACCGCCCTCTCGTTGCTCGTGCTGGCGTGGTGGTGGTGGCGCACCACCCGTCGACGCAGCGTCGGTCGGCACGCCCGATGAGCGTCGACGCGCGCCACTCGACCCGGGTCGCCTCGATGGCGGCCGGGACGCTCGCCTCGCGCCTGACCGGCCTGGTGCGCGTGTTCGTCCTCGCCTGGGTCCTCGGCTTCACCCCGATCGCCGACGCCTTCAACCTGGCCAACACCGTGCCCAACATGCTCTTCGACGTCGTGCTCGGCGGGGTGGCCACGGCCACCTTCATCCCGGTCTTCGTCGAGTCCCTGTCGCGCGACGGCGAGCGACGGGCCTGGCGGTCGATCTCGTCGATCGTGACCCTGGCCGCGGCCGTGCTGGTCGTGGCCTCAGCCCTCGCCTGGGTCTTCGCGCCCCTCATCATCGACGGGTTCACCTTCGTCTCGCGCCACTCGGGCTCGGCCACGAGCGCGGCCACCGACGCGGTGGTCGCGGCCCAGCGGGCGGTCGCCACGACGCTGCTGCGCTGGTTCGTCCCCCAGATCTTCTTCTACGGGCTCATCGCGCTCGCGACGAGCCTGCTCAACGTGCGCCGGCGCTTCGCGGTCGCCGCGTGGGTGCCGATCGCCAACAACGTCGTGGCCATCGCGGCGCTCATCTGGTACCACCTGGTCGACCCGACCCCGGTCCTCGAGGGGCTCTCGGGCACCCGCGACCTCGCCTGGCTGGGGGCGCTCACCACGGCCGGGGTGGCCCTGCAGTTCTTCTTGCTCGTGCCCTCGCTGGTGCGCAGCGACCTCTGGCGGATGCGGCTGCGCTTCGACGTGCGCGACCGCGCGGTGCGCACCGTGGCGCGCCTCAGCGGGTGGACCCTGGGGCTGGTCGCGGCCAACCAGGCCTCCCTCTACGTGGTGCTGGCCCTGGCCTTCGGGATCGGCGGCGACGGACCGGTGAGCGCCTACACCTACGGCTGGTCCTTCATGATGATGCCCTACGCGGTGGTGGTGGTCTCGGTGATGAGCTCGCTCGCCCCCCAGCTGGCCCAGCTGTCGACCGAGGACCGGCCCGAGGCGTTCGCCGAGCGGCTGCGCTTCGGGCTGCGCCAGTCGCTCGTGATCATCCTGCCCGCGACGGCCGCCCTCATCGTCTTGTCCCAACCGCTGGCGGCGATCCTGCTCAATCGCGCCGACGCCCGCGCCCCGCTGCTCGCCGGCACGGCCATCGCCGTGCTGGCGGCCGGCCTCCCGGGGTTCTGCGTCTTCCAGCTGTGCGTGCGCGGGCTGCAGGCGATGCAGCGCGCCCGCGAGGTCTTCTTGCTCTACGTCCTCGACAACGGCGTGGCGATCGCGCTGTGCGTGGCGATCGGGCGCCACTCGCTCGCCGGGCTGTGCGCCGCCGTCTCGATCGGCTACACCGTGGCCGCGCTCGCCGCCCTGGGCACGCTCGCGCTGCACCGGGTCGACATCATCGCCGCCGTGGGGGGCGTGCACGTGCGCCGCAGCCTCGTCGCGACCGTGGTGGCCGCCCTGGTGATGGCGGTCGTCTACGCCGCACCGAGCTGGAGCCACGGACTGCGCCTGGTGGCCCGCTTCGGCGCGGCCGGGCTCGCCGGGACGCTCGGCTACCTCCTCGTCGCCTCGGTGGGGGCCCGCCGGGCCCGGCGCGCCGCCGGCCCGCGTGCCAGGCTGTAGCGACCGAAGAAGGGGACATGGCCAACGTCAAGGTGGTGACCGACAGCGCGAGCGACCTGCCCGAGGCCCTGGCGCGCGCGTACGGGATCGAGGTGGTGCCGCTCACGATCCGCTTCGGCGACGAGGAGTTCACCGACCGCGAGGACCTCTCCCCCGAGGAGTTCTGGGCCCGGTGCGCCACCTCACCCACGCTGCCCGAGACGGCGGCCCCGTCCCCGGGCCGCTTCCAGGACGCCTACCGCCGGGCCGCGGCCGAGGGCCACGACGGCGTGGTCGTCCTCACCATCTCCTCGGCGCTGTCGGCGACCCACGGCTCGGCGACGATCGCCGCCGAGGCCGTGGCCGGCGAGCTCGAGGTGCGCGTCGTCGACACCCTCAACGTGGCCATGGGCCAGGGCCTCATCGCGATCGAGGTGGCCGAGCGGGCCCGCGCGGGCGCCGGGCTCGACGAGCTGGTCGACCTGGCCCACGACGCCATGACCCGCGCCGGGGTCGTGGCCACCCTGGCCACGCTCGAGCACCTCATCCGCGGCGGACGCGTCGGCGGGGCCAAGGCCCTGCTCGGCCAGGTCCTGTCCATCAAGCCGCTGCTCGCCCTGCGCGACGGCGTCGTCGCCGAGGCCGGGCGAGCCCGCACCCGCGCCAAGGCCCTGGCGGCCTGCGCCGAGCGGGCCCGGGCCGCCGCGCCCCTGGCGCGCCTCGCCCTCATCCAGGGCGCGTGCGCGCCCGAGGACGTGGCCGCGATGCGCGCGCTCGTCGCCGACATCGCCCTCGCCCACCCGATGCTCGAGGCCGAGATCGGTCCGGTCGTGGGGACCCACGCCGGACCCGGGATCATCGGCCTCACCTGGCTAAGAGCCTGACCCGGTAGGGTCGAGACGTGGAGGACGACCCCGCGCGCCAGCCCGACCTCGTCGAGCGGGCGCTCGGCGCCCTCGACCACGGACTCGACGTCGTGCACGACAAGGTCCTGCGCCCGATCATCCTCGCTGGGCGGGCCGTCGCCTACGGTCTCGTCATCGCGCTGGCCGCGGTCGTGCTCGTCGTGGTCGTCGTCGTGGGCCTGATGCGCCTGCTCGACGTCTATGCTTTCGCGGGCCGCGACTGGCTGAGCTACGCCGCCGTGGGGGCGCTGTCACTCGCGACGGGACTGGTGATCTGGCGCCGACGCCGTCCCGTGCGAGTGAGGAAGTAGTGCGCCACACGCGAGTCCTGATCATCGGGTCCGGCCCGGCCGGGCTCACGGCCGCCGTCTACGCCGCCCGGGCCCAGCTCTCCCCCCTGGTGATTGAGGGTGAGCCGTCCTCGACCTCGGACCAGCCCGGGGGCCAGCTGATGCTCACCACCGACGTCGAGAACTTCCCGGGCTTCCCCGAGGCCGTCACGGGACCCGAGCTCATGGCCCGGATGCGCGAGCAGGCCCTGCGCTTTGGCGCCACGCTCGAGCTCAGCCGGGTCCAGCGCCTGGACGTGGCCGCGCGCCCCTTCCGGGCCTGGCTGAGCGGCGACGGCGAGGCGCCCAGCGTCTCGGCCGACGCCGTCATCCTGGCGACCGGGGCGCGCTCGTTGATGCTCGGTGTGCCCGGCGAGGACCGTCTCTTGAGCCACGGCCTCTCCACGTGCGCCACCTGCGACGGCTTCTTCTTCCGCGGCCAGGACATCGCGGTCGTCGGCGGGGGCGACTCGGCCCTCGAAGAGGCGCTCTTTCTCACCCGCTTCGCGAGCTCGGTCACCGTCGTGCACCGCCGCGGCGAGCTGCGCGCCAGCAAGATCATGCAGCAGCGCGCCCTCGACCACGAGAAGATCCGCTTCCGGTGGAACACCGTGGTGACCGAGGTGCTCGGGGACGAGCGGGTCGAGGGCCTGGCCGTGCGCGACACGCTGAGCGGCGCCCCGGACCGCCTCGGGGTGACCGGGGTCTTCGTCGCCATCGGCCACGTGCCCAACGTGACCCTGGTCGAGGGGTCGGTCGAGCTGGCCGAGGGCGGCTACGTGCGCACCGGACCGGGGTCGTACACGAGCGTCGAGGGCCTCTTCGCCGCCGGCGACGTGCAGGACCACGTCTACCGCCAGGCCGTCACCTCGGCCGGCTCGGGGTGCGTCGCGGCCATCGACGCCGAGCGCTGGCTCGAGGCGCAGGGGCTCTAGGCCGGGTCGCTAGTCTGGCCACCGGCGTCGTCGCGGCGCCGAGGAGGTTGCCATGAGCGGAACGATCACCACCCTGACCGACGCCACCTTCGACGAGGTCGTCGCCGGCGCGGACAAGCCGATACTGGTCGACTTCTGGGCGGAGTGGTGCGGCCCGTGCAAGCTGATCGCCCCCATCCTCGAAGAGCTCGCCGTCGAGCAGGCCGACGCCTTCGCCATCGGCAAGCTCGACGTGGACCACAACGTCCAGACGGCCACCAAGTTCTCGGTGATGAGCATCCCCACCCTGCTGGTCTTCAAGGGCGGCCAGGTCGTGGGCCGTCTGGTGGGCGCGCGGCCCAAGGGCGCGCTGCTCCAGGAGATCACCTCGATCCTCGACGCCGCCTGAGCGGGCCCGACCTGCGCCCGGGGGCCACGGGGGAGGCCGTGGCCGAGCTCCACCGGCGCCTGGGCGTCTTGGGGCTCGTGCGCACCGAGGGACTCCCCGACCGCTACGACGACCAGACGGTCGCCCTGGTCGAGGCGTTCCAGCGCTCGCGCGGGCTCGCCCTCACCGGGGTGCTCGACGCGCCGACGGCGGCGCGCCTGGCCGAGGCCCAGTGGCGCCTCGGCGAGCGTCTCCTCTTCCTCGCCCGGCCCCTCCAGCGCGGCGACGACGTCGCGGCCCTCCAGGTGGCCCTGGCCCAGCTCGGCTTCAACCCCGGACGCATCGACGGCGTCTTCGGTCCCCTGGCCCACGAGGCGCTCTCGGA
>JAKABC010000042.1 GCA_021802025.1 Actinomycetes bacterium | reverse complement strand
TGACCGGGCGCACCCTGGTCGAGTGATGACGACGATCGAGTCCCGACTCGGGTGGGCGCGCTGGCGGCGCAGCTGGTGGTACCACGCCGTCTTCTACGCCCAGACCTGGCGGGGCTCGGTGGTGAGTTCGGTGCTCTTTCCCGTCTTCTACCTCGCCTCGCTCGGCGTCGGGGTGGGCCACCTCGTCGCCCACCACCACGGCCTGGTCGAGGGCCAGACCTACCTGCACTACATCGCCCCGAGCCTGCTCGCCACCACGACGTTCCAGCTCGGCGAGAGCGAGTCGCTCTGGCCCGTGCTCGCCAGCGTGAAGTGGATCCGCGTGTACCACGCGGCGGCCGCCACCCCCCTCGAGCCCCACGACATCCTCTACGGCAAGCTGAGCTGGGTCGTCACGCGCTCGCTGGCGATCGGCGTCGTCTACACCGCGATCATCGCCGCCTTCGGTGGGGTCCAGTCCTGGTGGGGCCTGACCCTGCCGCTCATCGGCGCCCTCATCACCCTGGCCTTCGCGGCCCCGTTGACGGCCTACGCGGCGTGGGTCGAGAGCGACGCCTCCTTCGTGATGATCTACCGCTTCGCCTTCGTGCCCATGTTCCTCTTCTCGGCGACCTTCTACCCGATCTCGGCCTACCCCGGCTACCTGCGCCCCGTCGTCCAGCTGGTGCCGCTGTACCACGGCGTCGCCCTCGTGCGCGCGGCCGCCTTCGGCCAGGGCTCGCTCCCCGCCCAACTGGCGCACGTGGCGGTGCTGGGCGCGCTCGCCCTCGCCGGGGTCGCCTGGGGCCGGGTGACGCTTCGTCGACGGCTGGTGGACTGATGGCGTCGCGGGTCCTGCCGGCCTTCGGCTCGCGGCGCAGCGTGCGCATCCTCGAGCGCAACTACTACGCGTACCGCTCGCAGTGGCTGATGTTCGCCTCGGGCTTCTTCGAGCCCTTCTTCTACCTGCTGGCGATCGGGATCGGGCTCAACCACCTCGTCGGTGCGCTGCCCGTGGGGGGGCGCTCGGTCAGCTACGCCACCTTCGTCGCGCCGGGCATGCTCGCGACCTCGGCGATGAACGGCGCGGTCATCGACTCGATCTTCAACCCGTTCTTCCGGCTCAAGATCTCCCACACCTACGACGCGGTCCTCTCGACGCCGCTCGACGTGACCGACGTCGCCCTGGGCGAGGTGTGGTGGGCGCTCTCGCGCGCCGCCCTCTACGCGGCGTCGTTCATCGTGTGCATGGTCATCCTGGGTGACGCCACGAGCGGCTGGGTCGTGCTGTGCTGGCCCGGCGCGCTGCTGACCAGCCTCGCCTTCACCTGCGTGGGGCTCGCCGGGTGCACCTACGTGCGCAGCTGGCAGGACTTCGACGTCGTGACCCTGGTCACGCTGCCCCTCTTCCTCTTCTCCGGGACGTTCTTCCCCATCACCCTCTACCCGCGCTGGCTCGGCGCGATCGTCTCGATCTCCCCCCTCTACCAGGCCGCCGCCCTGATGCGCGGACTCGCGACCGGCCAGTTCGACCTGCTCATGATCGGCCGGGCCGGCTACCTCGTCGCCCTGGGCCTCGCCGGGCTGTGGCTGGCCGCCCGTCGCTTCCGGGCCATCCTCACGCCCTAGACGGATCGTGGCTCGGCGCGGGTCGCGTCGTCCCACCGCCTTCCCCACGGTGCGGACCGTTCCCACGGTCGGAGCGCACCAGGGCCACCTCGGCGGCCCCGTCAACGCCCGATCTAGGGTCGACGCGGTACCACCACGTCGTCGGGTCGATGACGCGACGTCACCCCTCGATCCCCGCGGCCAGGGTCTGGTAGGCGGGGACGAGCTCCTCGAAGCGGGCCCCGGGGTCGAGCACCTCGCGGCCCGCCAGGTACGCGTGCAGCCTCTCGGCGTGCAGCTGCCACCCCGCGCCGTAGAAGGCGAGGGGCTCGAGCGGGAGGCCCCGGACCTCGACGACCAGCGTGGTCTGGTCACCGTCGGGGCTGAGGGTGACCTCGATCGTCGCATCGAACGGCGCTGCACCCTGCCCCCGTCGCCACGACTCATCGGTCTCGCGCGTCGTCACGACGAATCGCCTCGGCGGCTCGCACGTCTCGACGCGCCCCGTTTTCTCCACGTCGTCGGACTCGACGTAGGTGCGGAACTCCCCGCCCGGGCGAAGGTCGCCCTCCACCGTCGCGTGCCAGCGGGCCAACCGATCGGGACTGGTGAGGGCGGACCAGAGTTCATCGATCGGGGCCTCGAAGCGGTCCTCGATGCGCACCACGCCCTTGCCCTCGACCGATCGCACACTGCCCCGGATCGGCCCGGTCGCCTCCGCGCTCATCTCTCGGTCTCCTTTGGCGTGGGAGTGCCACCCGCGCGCAGTCTGCCATCGCGGACCAGGCTCTCGCCACGGGCCGGGCCGGCGACGACACGCCGGGTGAACCGGTGAGCGTGGTGTCACGACCCACGAGACCAACCCCAGAGCGGTCCCTCGCCGCCTCCCCGCTCTAGGTCGCGAACGCGGCGGCCCCCGCCTCCCAGGTTCGCCCGAGATCGCTCCCGGGCGGAAAACGCTGGTCGAGTTCGAGGATGACCAGACCGTGGGCCAGGGAGAAGAGGGCCTGCGCCCTCCCGGGGTCCCCCGTCACCCGGATGAAGGGCTCGCCCGCCCACGCTTCGAGGCCCGGGGGTAGATCCTCGCGGGGAAGGGGCCCGGCCGTCGCCAGGCGGTAGAGGGCGGGGCGGCTCGTGGCCGCGCGTCGATAGGCCTCGAGCAGGCTGCGTACCGCCCCGCCCCGGGGGGACGAGGACACGGCGTCGTGAAGGACTTGGCCCATCTCGACCATCCCCTCTTCGATGAGGGCCGCCTCGAGGGCGCGCTTGGTCGCAAAGTGCTTGTACAAAGAGGGCGCCCGCACGCCGATCGCCTCGGCCACCCGACGCATGGTCAGGGCCTCGACGCCCTCGTCGTCGAGGATCCGCCGCGCCACCGCCACGATCTGCGCCGCCCGGTCCGAGCGAGTCGAGAGTTCGGGCGCGGCCGTCACCGTTCGGCGATCGCGAACACCGGGTGTCGGGGGGCGATCCTCGCGACTTCGTCGTCGGTCGAGTTCGGGCCGACCCCGTCGAAGAACACCCCGACCTCCGCCCTCCAGCGTCGGAGGTAGGCGCGCAGCACCGGGACCTTCTCGTCGTCGGTGAGCTCGGTGGCCACGTAGTGGGTCCGTCGGCGCCCGACCACGAGGTCGAGCTCGCCGCCCGCGGCGCGCACGTTGCGCACCCACTGCGCCTCCCCTCGGGGCGCCACGAGGTACGCCACGTCGTCCACGGCGAGGAGGTTGACCGGAGTCCGACGCAGAGTGCCCGTCGTGCGGCCCTTCACCTCTAAGACCCGGCTGCCCCAGACGCTGATGCCCACCCGAGTCGCTCCGGCCACGGCTCGGTTGAACACGTGGGTCGTGAACCACCCGGGCCGGCGATAGTGGCGCGGCGTCTCGTTCGTGGGCACTTCGGCCTCCTCAAGATAACGACGTTAGCCATTATAGCTAACATCGTTAGCCAGCCAAGCCCTTCCGGAGGCCATCGAGCACGCTGACCGACACCGCGCGACGGGGGAACATCACCGAGACCTCTCCGATGGCCCCCAACCCCCCGCCGGGGTCCTCGGGACTCCCGGGCGAACGCTCGCCCCCATTGCGACAGGCGGCCGACGCCGGCCTCCGCCAACGAGGAAGGGCGGCTCCGTTGCGAGCCGGATGGCGCTAACCGTCCCGTGTTCGTCTGGTCAAGTCCCGCTCGGGCGGGCGCACCGGAGGGGCCAAACCCGTATCGTTCCGGCGCACACGACGGCTCGCACCCCCAACCTTCTTCTCCGCGGTCGCATCCCGCCCGTTCCCCCCGTCAGGCGAAATTCAGTAGTAGCCCAGCGGCAGTCGCGGCGCCGACGACGACGGTGGGAGCGGGTAGCCGCACCAACGGGCACGAGGTGAGTGCGAGGCGGTAGTCAGAACCCTCTCGTTATACCGCCAGCCAGCCCGAGCACTCCTGTGAACGCTGCGACGGCGGCGGCGGCATCGTTGGCCAACACATCACGATCCAACTCCGGGTGGATCCTCAGCGTGGTCGATGCGTACGCGAGGCTGCCCTGCGCCGTCTCGTCGGCGAAGTTCGCCGACAGCTCCGAGAGTGCCGTGACGGTCGCACCCTCGAGGCGGTCTCCGAATTGATCACGGACTCGTCGCCCGGCAGCGACCGGGCCTCCCTCGTCGTTGTGCAAGAGCACGTACGCGATGTCATACCAATCTTTCGGGAGCCCGCGGCCGTGTGCAGCGTGCGTCTTTGCCAGTAGGTACGCCGGGAGCGTCGCAACCCGGAGCGCGGCGGACTGGGGCGCTCCATCAATCTGGGCGGTGATGGAGCGCATCTCCCAGTGTCGCGTGGCGAATCCCGTGCCCCGCAGATTGACAGCCCCTAGCGACGTGCAGTCGGCGAACGAAACCGTCTGGTGGTTCGGGATGTCTTCGAGATCGGCAAGGAACTCCACCTTCACCACCAACTCCGGTGCCGTGTTGTCGCGCCATCGCCAGATTCGCTCATCATCGGGCCGGAAGCCGGCGCGATTGAGGGCTCCCTCCACGCGGGCTGCGTTCTCGGAGCCACCCTGGATCTCCAGGTCGACCTGGAGGTCGACGTCCGTCGTGCCCTCGTGTTGTCGGGCGGATGTCGTGCAGAGGAGGTCCGGCACCAACCCTCCGAGGAGGATGAACTCAGGGACGTTCCCGTACTCTCGCAATAGACGAACGAGCGCACGCTCCGCCAGCTCCCGGGCCCGGCGACTACGAATCGGATCCGACACCGCGCACCGCCTTCAGGTGTTGCGCCGCTTCAGCAGCCCGACCCCCCCTAGAGACAAGGTCGGCGTAGACCCGGACTGGAAGGGCGACGTGGATCCCGTCGATGACGGGTCCCGTCGCAGCCATCGGCGTCGGGAGTGGACGGACCTCCACCACCTGTCCCCTCTCGACGATGCGCCCGCCAAGCAGTGACACCAGCCGTGTCCTATCAGAGAACAACTCTGGATCCACGTAGAGGTCGAGCGTCGTGACGTTACTGAGGTAGGGGGCGAGGAGGACCGACGCCGCCACTCCGGTCACCGCCCATCGGCTCGTTGTCGCATTGAGCGAGGGTGCAATCTCAGCTCGAAGCGTCTCTACCGCATCGCCGACCCATAGGCGGTGAACGAGAAGACTGGGCGACCTGGTCCGTTGTTGCGTGGCGGCCTCGACGTAAGCCTTGAGAAGGGCGTCGGGATCAGCGACACGCCGACCCGACTTCGGACCCCGCACGGCGTGGGGGCGCTGCAGAAAACCGAACTGCTCCAGTTTGTGTAGGGCCGTCGCGGTGGCGTTTCGTGACAGACCGGTCACCGTCTCGATGTTCTGGACCGTGGGGACCGTCCCGGAGAGCGCCGCCTCAGCGACGGCGAGGGTCGAACCTGACCATCTCGGCGACGACGAGGCCGGCCGCCGCGCCACCGGTGCGGGCTCGCGGGAAATCACGAGCCCCGAGGGTTGGGCGATGTCGGCGTGGCCGGCCTCGTCCACCCATCCCACACCCCGTCCCGTCAGCCAGGCACGCGCCCGCTCCGAAAAGTTGACCGCGATGGCCACCTCAACTCCGGGGACTAGGTGGACCAACTTCTCGACGTCCTTGGGCCACCCTTCGCCCGCCCAGCCAGCGAGAAACTGGTGACGAGCGACGCCCGCCTCGACCGTCACGTCGAAGCTCAATCCCAACCCATCGCGGCGTGGTGTCACGGCCACACCTAGCGTGCCCGGGAAAGCGGCGACGAGTATGCGCCGGACCCTCGTTCCCAGTTGGTTCGGTCTGGCCATTCTCCCAAGTATATATATACTTCCGAGCGCCAGAGAAGTAAGGATAAACTGAGAAGTATAGGCGACCTGCTGCGACGCCGGCCTTCCGCTCCGTCTCCCTACTGACCCTCGCGCACGGAGTCAGAACCGGAAGTGAACGAAGATCCGTCCGAAGTTCTTCGAGTCCTTCTCCACCCGGTGGTAGAGGGGTTTCACGTCGGGCTGGTCCAAGAACCGCAGCACCCGCTTCTTCAACTGGCCGCTGCCCTTGCCGGGGATGATCTCCACCAGGCGGACCTTCTTGTCCAGAGCCTCGTCGATCACCGCGCGCAGCGCCCGGTCGATGTCGTCGCCGCGGTTGTAGACGCCGTGCAGGTCCAGGGTGAGCTTCACCGGCCCGCAGCGTAGGGCCGGCCGGCTAGGACGCGCTGGCGCCGGGCCGGCGCGCCCGGTCCCTCGTGGCCCGGGCGACCCCGAGCTCGCGGTGCACCGTGGCGGCCGTCTGGGGCGACAGCCCCCGGTCGTAGAGCTCGCACAGGGCGCTCAGCACCTCGAGGTCGCGCACCGAGTAGCGCCGCTGGTTGCCCGAGGGTCGCTCCCCCGCGAAGTCGATCGCCGACTCCAGCCGGCGCAACGCGTGGGGCGTCGTGCCCAGGAGGTCGATCGCCACGGCCATCGTGAAGAGGGGCTCGTCGGGATCGCTCACCCGATCGCGCCACGGCCGCCCCGCGGGGGGCGTCGCCGCCCCCCGCCGGGGCCCCGTCGACATCAGGCCGTCTCGGCCGTGAGGATCTTGCGCTCGGACTCGGTCGAGTGGACCTGGACCTTGCGCGGCCGGGCGTGCTCCGAGAGCGGGATGCGCAACGTGAGCACCCCGTTGGTGTACTCGGCGTCCACGTGCTCGACGTCGAGGACGTCGCCGAGCAGCACCCGACGCGTGATGGTCGTCTCGGCGCGCTCGCGCACGAAGTACTTCGCGCCCTCGGGCAGCGAGACCGTCCGCTTGGCGTTCAGGCGCAGCTCGCCTCGCTCGATCTGCAGGTCGATGGTGTCCGGGTCTACCCCGGGCAGGTCGAACTGCACGGTGATCACGTCACCGAGGCGGTACGCGTCCATGGCGGCCAACTGGGGTCCCTCCTCGACGAGGCGATCCCAGCGCCGCAGCGGGTCGGTCAACATCAGCATGGGCTCCCTCCTTTCAGGAATACTTACTGCATCTGTCAGTATACCTAACAGTCCCGCCCCCGTGTCGGCGGCCCGACCCGAGGCCGCCGGTAGCCACCCGGTAACCTCGAGCGGGTGTCCAGCCCCCCCACCGCCGAGGAGCCGGTCGTCACGGTGGCCGACCCCGAGGCCGCTTCGTCGGGGGCCCCCGCGCGCCCTCGTCGCCTGCACCCGGTGCTCGAGTGGCTCATCGTGCTCGTCGTGGCCGTCGGGGTGTCCCTTTTCATCAGGGCGTACGCCTTCCAGACCTACTACATCCCCTCCGGGTCGATGGAGCCCACCTTGCACATCGGCGACCGGATCATCGTCTCGAAGCTCTCGGTCGAGTTCGGGACGATCCACATCGGCGACGTGGTCGTCTTTCGAGCGCCCCCGGCCGTGAAGGTCCAGTGCGGCGACGCGGTGCCCGACCTCGTCAAGCGGGTCATCGGCCTGCCCGGGGATCACCTGACGAGCCGCGGCAACACCATCTACGTCAACGGTCGGCGCCTCACGCAGTGGTGGACCCACAACCCGGTCCTGGGCCGACCCATCGGCTCGGTGACCGTGCCGGCCAACCACTACTTCATGCTGGGCGACAACGAGGCCAACAGCTGCGACAGTCGTTACTGGGGCACGGTCCCGCGCTCGGATATCGTCGGCAAGGCCATCGTGCGGATCTGGCCGCTCTCGCGCGTCGGCTTCCTCTAACGGCCCGAAAGCGGGAGGTGGCGTGAGGATCCTCATCGTCGGTGGTACGTCGTTCGTCGGGCGGGCCCTCGCCTGGTCGGCCTGGCACCACGGTCACCGCGTCACGGTCCTCAACCGGGGCCGCACCGCGAGCGACCTCCCCGAGTCGGTCGAGCACCTGGTCGGTGACCGCGGCGGCGACCTCGGGGCGCTCGCCGGGCGCGACTTCGACGCGACCATCGACGTCATCGCCTACCGCCCGATCGACGTCGATCGGCTGGCCGACGCGCTGGGCGACCGGGGCGGGCGCCACCTCCAGATCTCGTCGATCTCGGCCTACCGCGAGGCCGAGCGCGACGAGGCGACCGAGGACGACCTCGAGCTCTGGCCCGAGGACGGCCTCGACCCCGACGCGCCGGTCACCGCGGCCACCTACGGACCCTTTAAGGCGGCCTGCGAGCGCGCGGCGCGCCGACGCTTCGGCGACGAGGTCACGATCGTGCGCCCGACCTACGTCATCGGCGCCCACGACCACACGCGGCGCTTCCCCTACTGGGTGGCCCGGGCCCGGCGCGGCGGCGAGGTGGCCGTGCCCGGCCCGCGCGAGGCGCGCCTGCAGTGGATCGACGCGCGCGACCTCGCCGAGTTCACCCTCGGGGTGCTCGAGGACGGCCTCACCGGCCCCTTCCACGTGGCCGCGCCCTCGGGGGGGACCCCCTTCGTCGAGATGGTCGAGCGGGTGGTGGCGCACGTCGCGCCGCCCGCCACCCGCGTCGTCGAGGTCCCGGCGCAGGCGGTGCTGGACGGCGGCCTGGCGGACCGCTTCCCCCTCTGGAGTCCCCATCCCGAGGCGCTGTCCACCCTGGACACCGCCCGGGCCGGCGCGGCCGGCCTGGTCGCGCGGGCGCTCGAAGAGAGCGTGGACGACGTGGTCGAGTGGTGGGGGGCGCGGGCCTGGGCGGACCAGTGGCTCTCACCCGAGGCCGAGGCCCGCCTCATCGCGTCGCGGTAAGAGGGCGCCACCGGCGGACAGAGGCGCACGTGGCCCCCCGGGACGAGGTGCGTTTCCGTCGGCTCGTCGACGAGCACGCTGGCGCCGTGGGCGACTACCTGCGCCGGCGCCTCTACCCCGTGAGCCCGGCCGACCTCGACGACCTCGTCGAAGAGACGCTGCTCGTCGTCTGGCGACGACTCGAGGACGTCCCGGCCGACGCCGAGCGACCGTGGATGATCGGGGTCGCGCGCAACGTGCTGCGCAACGCCCGGCGCTCGAGCGTCCGTCGACGGGCGCTCCAGGCGACGCTGCGGCCGGTCCCCGACGACCCGCCGGCCGAGGAGCGGGTCGTGGCCGACGTCGCCCTCGTCCAGGCGCTCGCCTCGCTCAGCGACGACGACCGCGAGATCGTCACCCTCAACGCGTGGGACGGCCTCGAGCCCCGAGACCTCGCCGCGCACCTGGGGATCAGCGCCAACGCCGCCGCGGTGCGCCTCAGCCGGGCCCGTGGCCGGCTCCGGGCGGCCCTGGCCCGGGGCGAGGACGACGCGAAAGAGGCGCACCCCTCGTGACAGGGAGCAACTAGAGCCATGGACGAACTGGACCGACGACTGGCCGCGGCCGACCCCGCGGGCGCCCACCCCTACCGCGTCCCCGCGGGGGTCGTCGCGCGCGTGGTCGCCACCGAACGACCGACGCGCGTGGTGCGCCCCTTCGCCTGGCGCGTCGCGGCGGCCGCGGCGGCCAGCGTCGCGCTCTCGATCGGGGCGGTGACGGCCCTCGGCCAGCTCGCCCCGGCCGTCGCCACGCTCGAGGTGAGCGCCGCGGTGCCCTCGCCCGTGGGCGCCGGTCCGGCCGCCTTCACCAGCGCCAACGCGATCGCCGGGCCGGTCACGGCCGCCCCCGCGCACCGCCTCGCCCCCGAGCCGCCACCCCCCGCGTCGATCGCGCCCGTCCGGCTCACTGGACTGGGCGGCCTCTCGCGCGCCGCTCGGCGCCTCGCGCGCGCCCTCGGCGTCGCCGGGCCCGCGACGCCCCTCGGGGTCGCACCGGCGAGCTGGCGGGTCGGGCGCGCACCCGGGGCCAGCGTCGTGGTGACCGGTGGGCCCGTGGCCCAGTGGTCGTACTCGTCGAGCTCGCCCGCGATCGCCCCGGCCACCCAGGCGACCGGCCCGGTGCGCGCTCGATCCGAGCGGGCCCGGCTGCGCGCACGCGCCGAGGGCCTCCTCGCCCGCCTCGGCCTTCACCTCACCCTCGGGCGGGCCAGCGACGTGGCGGCCACCATGGACGGCGCCACCGCGCACGACGTCTACCGCGAGCTCACGGCCACCTTCGTCGTCACCCAGGGTGGCTGGCCGACCGACCAGCGCGTCGAGCTCAGCCTCGGCGCCAGGGGGCGGCTCCTCTACGCGGCCGGACCAGACGTCACCCCGCGCGCCGCAGCCCCCTACGCCCTCGAGCCCCCGAACGCCGCCCTGCGCGCGATCGGCGCGACGACCGCGCACGCCGGCACCGCACACGTCGCACGCCAGGCGCGCTGGGCGCTCAGCCTGCGCGCCTTCGTCGTGCGCGGGCGCGGCACCTGGTGGCTGCCGATCTACACCTTCACCACGCGCGCCGGAGCCCGCTGGCAGGTCCTCGCGACGGCGTCGGGAGAGGTGCGCGTCGCGCCCCACGCGACCGGGCTCGACGGCAAAGGCGTGGTCGCGCCCTAGCGAGTCGGCCGACCGGCGAGCGGGTCGCTCACCCGTTCGACGGCGCCGTCCGCTCGACCTCGATGCGCCCGACGCCCACGGAAAGGTCGAGGATCAGCGTCCCTTCGCGAGCGCGCCCGCCCGGGGTGAGCGCTCCGGCGAGGTCGGGCGGGCCGACGGCCCCACCGATGCCCACGTGGCTCGTCACGACGACGCGCACGTCGGCGGGCACCTCGACGACGAGCTGACCCACCGCCTGGGTGGCGCGCACGTGGTAGGTGCCCGAGCCGAAGGGCACCTGGGTGAGGTCGATCCGGGTCTCGCCGTAGGCGCCGTGGTAGGCGGGGGGGATCGCGGTGAGCGAAATCGGGGTGTCGGTGCGAAAGCCCGACCCGCCCTCGATCGGCACCCCGACCACCGCGAGCGTGACGAGCAGGGCCGTCACCGCGAGCGTGACGACGCTCACGAGGCCCAAGAAGCCCAGGGCCACGACGCGGCGCAGGGTGAAGCGGCCCGAGGAGCCGCGCAGCGCGACCACGGCCAGGATGACCAGACAGAGGAGCCAGAAGAGCCCCAGTGCGCGCGCGGGGCGCGCCCCGGCGTGCCCGACGAGCGCGAGCACGACGACCGCGACCGCGACGAGCGCCCCCAGCGGCAGGGCCACCCGCAGCCACCAGCCGGCGTGGCCGGCCTCGGCCGGTGGCCCCTGGGGCGCGGCGCCGTCCCCGGGGACGACCACCCACATCGCGAGGTAGATGAGGACCCCGAGGCCCCAGAACAGGGCGAGGACCACGACAATGACCCGCACCACGACCGGGTCCACGTCGAAGCGCTCGGCGAGCCCACCGCACACCCCGCCGAGAACCCGGTGGCGTGAGCTGCGCGCGAGGTGACGCACCGGCGCGGTCGCCTCGGGCGGAGCCGACGCCGAAGCCGGCTCCAAAGACGGCTCGGACTTTGTCGCCGCGGGATCGCTCACGGCCCGAAACTACGTCGCGTCCGCGCCCTCGACGATGGGGAGGAACCCTGAGCACCCCCTCCACCAGGGGGCCGGCGTCGGGGTTCTCCCGAAGGGCGCGCGAGGGGTCTCGGTGCGAGACTTCCTCTCGATGAGCGTCACCACCCCGTCGCGCGCCG
>JAKABC010000041.1 GCA_021802025.1 Actinomycetes bacterium | reverse complement strand
GTTGACTCACGCTAGCACCGGCTCTCGGGCGCCGATCGGGGCGTTGAGTCGGCGAGGGGGGAGAACTAGCCTCGCCCTCGTGAGCGAATCGCGTCGCGACGCCCCGGCCGACGAAGCGCCGGCTCGACTGCGCGGCGCCGCGGCGCTGCGCCTGCACGTGACGCTCGTCGTTGGACTCGCGCTGTGCACGGCGGCCTTCTGGTTCGAGCTGCGCCGCGCCGAGGGGGGCAACGAACTGAGCTGGGCCTACGTGTTCGAGTGGCCGCTGCTCGGGATCTTCGCGATCTACATGTGGTGGAAGTTCCTCCATCCGGGCCGCGACGCCGAGCGCGAGGCGGCCCGGGCCCGCCGGCGGCCCCCCAAGCCGCTCGTCGAACCCCAGTACGAGGGCATGCTGGCCGCCTGGGAGGAGCACCAGCGCGACCTCGCCGCGCGCCAGGCGGCCGAGGACGCCGCCGAGTCGCCGTGGCGCCCCGGGGGGAACCCGTGAGGGCCCTCACCCAGGGGTGGAGCTTCGACCCGACGATCTACGTGCTCGCCCTCACGGTCGTGGCCCACGAGCTGGGCCTGCACCGCCTGGCCCGGCGCTCCTCGGAGAAGAGCCGGCGGGCCCGGCGACGTCGGGCGTGGGCGTTCTACGCCGGGCTCGCCCTCTTGCTCTTGACCATCGACTCACCGCTCGACTACTGGTCCGGGCGCTACTTCTACGTCCACATGATCGAGCACATCATCCTGCTGTTCTTCGTGCCGATCCTCGTCGTCTGGGGGGCGCCGTGGAACCCGCTGCTGTTCGCGCTGCCGGTGCGCTGGCGACGCGCGACCGGTCGGTTCTTCTACCTCGACCCTCGGGCCCGGCCGTTCCGGGCGCTGGGGCGCCTGGTGCGCAACCCGTGGTTCGCCCTCGGGTTGATGAACGTGGTGATGCTGGCCTGGCACGTGCCGCGCCTGTTCGACCTCGCCGAGACCAACAGCGTCGTGCACATCGTCTTGATGCACGGCAGCTACATCGTGGCCGGGACACTCTTCTGGCTCCAGATCGTCCCCTCGTTCCCGATGACCCCGAAGAAGGGCTACGTCTGGCAGGGCAGCGCGATCCTCGTGACCAACCTCGTCATGACGATGCTCGCGATCTCGATGAGCATCCTCACCTCGAC
Organism: Actinomycetes bacterium; assembly: GCA_021802025.1. Classification (GTDB taxonomy): domain Bacteria; phylum Actinomycetota; class Acidimicrobiia; order Acidimicrobiales; family RAAP-2; genus RAAP-2. Next base: position 10,411 of record JAKABC010000041.1, on the reverse strand, counting down.
CAGTTGGTACAGCGTCTATGACCACGTGCCCGGCGTGACGCTCTCGCCCTTCGCCGACCAGCAGATCGGCGCGGCGATCCTGTGGATCTGCGGCGACTTCTGGGCGCTGCCCGGCCTCTCCTACGTGATCCGCAAGGCCATCCGCACCGAGGGGTCGGCCGGGGCGATCATCGACCGGCTCACCGGGCGGGCCTCGCAGTTCGAGGGTGAGGGCCACTGGCCGATGGCCCGGGTCGAGGGTCCCGTATCGATCACGCGCGAGACCGAGTAGGGCCTCTGCTACCATCGTCGCCGACGTCGTGAAGCGGGTCCCGTGAGGCCCGAACGACCGGAGGCGATGTGACCGAGAGCACCGAGGGCCCGCGCACCTCGAGCGGGACCGAGAAGCCCCTCCTGTCGTCCTCCGACGTCGCCCGCGCCCTGCGCCGGATGGCCCACGAGATCCTCGAGCGCAACCACGAGACGCCCGTGTGCGTCGTCGGACTCCAGCGCGGTGGGGTGGCCCTGGCCGAACGTCTGGCTCGCGACCTCGCCGAGGTCGGCGCGACCGGGGTCGAGTTCGGCCTGCTCGACGTCGCCTTCTTCCGCGACGACCTGGCGGCGCGGCCCGTGACCGGCGCCGGCGCCACGGCGCTGCCCGACCTCGAGGACCGGGTGGTGGTGCTCGTCGACGACGTCCTCTACACCGGGCGCACCGTGCGGGCCGCCCTGAACGCCCTCGTCGAGTGGGGCCGGCCCCGGGCCGTCCAGCTGGCCGTCCTGGTCGACCGGGGCCACCGCGAACTGCCGATCCGGGCCGACTTCGTGGGCAAGAACGTCCCCACGGCCCGCGAGGAGTCGGTGCGGGCCACCCTCGAGGGCGTCTGGCTGGAGCGGCCGTGAGCGTCGCGTCGATCCGGGGGCGCAGCCTGCTCGGGCTCGAGGACCTCTCGCGCGAGGGGGTCCTCGAGGTCCTCGACACCGCCGAGACCTTCGTCGAGGTCCACAGCCGCGAGGTGAAGAAGGTGCCGACCCTGCGCGGACGGGTCGTGGCCTCGCTCTTCTACGAGGAGTCGACGCGCACGCGGCTGAGCTTCGAGACGGCGGCCAAGCGCCTCTCGGCCGACGTCCTCTCTTTGGCGGTGGCCTCGTCGAGCGTGAAGAAGGGGGAGTCGCTGCGCGACACGATCGCCACGATCGACGCGCTGGGGATCGACGCCGTGGTGATGCGCCACGCCGCCTCGGGCGCGGCCGAGGCCGTCGCGCGCTACGTGCCCCACGTGCGGGTGATCAACGCCGGCGACGGACTCCACCAGCACCCGACCCAGGGGCTGCTCGACGCCTTCACCCTGCGCCAGGCGCTCGCCGAGCGGGCCGGGCTGAGCGGGCCCGAGTCGGGCGACGCGCTCTTTTTAGGGCTCAACGTCCTCATCGTTGGCGACATCCGCCACAGCCGGGTCGCGCGCAGCGACGTCGCGGTCTACACCACCCTCGGGGCGAGGGTGCGCCTGGCCGCCCCCGGGACCCTGCTGCCGCCGGGGGTGTCGAGCTGGCCGGTCGAGGTCGTCGACGACCTCGACGCGGCGCTGGCCGAGGCCGACGTGGTCTGCCTCTTGCGCCTGCAGCGCGAGCGCGGCAGCGGGACCTTCGTGCCGGGACTCGCGGAGTTCACCCGCACCCACGGGCTCACGGTCGAGCGCCACGCGCGACTCAAGCCCACGGCCCTCGTCATGCACCCCGGTCCGATGATCCGCGGGGTCGAGATCGACTCGGCCGTGGCCGACGCGCCCAACGCCCTCATCGAGCGCCAGGTGGCCAACGGCGTGCCGGTGCGCATGGCCGTGCTGTACCTGACGATCGCCGGACTGGGTCGGGAGGCGCCGTGAGACTCGTCGTGCGCGGGGGCGAGGTGGTCGGACCCGACGGGCCGGTGCGCGCCGACGTCGGGGTCGAGGACGGTCGGATCGTCGTGGTCGGCCCCGACCTCGACGCCCCCGGCGACGCGCGGGTCGTGGACGCCTCGGGCTGCTGGGTGGGACCGGGTCTGGTCGACCTGCACACCCACCTGCGCGAGCCGGGACACGAGGAGGCCGAGACCATCGAGAGCGGGGCGCGGGCGGCCGCCCGGGGCGGCTACAGCGCGGTGGTGGCGATGCCCAACACCGAGCCGGCGATCGACTCGGCGGCGATGGTCTCCTTCGTCCTGGCGCGCGGGCGCGAGGCCTGCGTCGAGGTCGCCGTGGCCGGGGCCATCACCCAGGGCCGGCGCGGCGAGCTCCTCGCCCCGATGGCCGAGATGGCCGCGCTCGGGGTGCGCCTGTTCACCGACGACGGTCGGGGCGTCGAGGACCCCCTGGTGCTGCGCCGGGCGATGGAGTACGCGCGGGGCCTGGGCGTGCGCCTGGCCGAGCACTGCGAGGACGAGCGACTGGCCGCCGGCGGCGTGATGCACGAGGGGGCCCTCTCGGGGCGGCTCGGGCTCGTGGGCCGACCGGCCCTGGCCGAGGAGCTCATGGTGGCCCGCGACGTCGCGCTGGCGCGCCTCACCGGGTGCGCGCTGCACGTCATGCACCTCTCGAGCGCGCGGGCCCTGGGGGTGGTCGCCGCGGCCCGGGCCGAGGGGCTGCCCGTCACCTGTGAGGTGACCCCCCATCACCTCACCCTGGACGAGACGGCCGTCGAGGGTTACGACCCGCTCTTCAAAGTCCACCCGCCGCTGCGTCCGCGCACCGACGTCGAGGCGCTCGTCGCGGGCCTGCGCGCCGGGACGATCGACGCCGTCGCCACCGACCACGCCCCCCACGCGCCCGAGACCAAGGACCGGACCTTCGACGAGGCGCCCCCCGGGATGCTCGGGCTGGAGCACGCGGCCGCCCTCACCCTGGAGGCCCTGGGGGGCGGCGCGGGGGCGGCCCGGGAGTTCTTCGCGCTGCTCAGCCGTCGCCCGGCGCGCATCGCCGGGCTCGACCGCGCCGACGCGCGCGCGGGGCTCGGCGCCCACGGCGGGGCGGTCGCCGTGGGCGAGGACGCCAACCTCCTCGTCTTCGACCCGACCCGGCGCTGGCGCGCGAGCCGCGAGGACCTCGCGAGCCGGGCCACCAACACCCCCTACGACGGTCGCGCGCTGACCGGCCGGGCCCGGGCCCTGCTCGTGGCCGGTCGTCTGGTGCTCGACGGCGAGGAGCTCGCGTGAGAGAGCCGGCCCACCTCGTGCTCGCCGACGGCGCCGTCTTCGCCGGCGAGGCCGCGGGCTTCGTCGCGCCCGACGGGCTCACCACGGGCGAGTTCGTCTTTAACACCGCGCTCTCGGGCTACCAGGAGGTCATCACCGACCCCAGCTACGCCGGTCAGGTCATCGCCTTCACCTACCCCCACGTGGGCAACTACGGGGTCACCCCCGTCGACGAGGAGTCGGTGCGCCCGTGGTGTCGGGGGGTGGTGGTGCGCGAGCTCAATCCCGTGGCGTCGAACTGGCGGGCCCGCGAGGAGCTCGAGGCGTTCCTCGTGCGCCACGAGATACCGGCGATCGTGGGGGTCGACACCCGGCGCCTGACCCGACACCTGCGCGCCCACGGCGCCCTGCCCGGCGCCTTCGGCCCGGCGCCGCTCGCCACCCTCGAGGCCGCCGCGCGCGTGGCGCGCGGCACCGACGACACCGACTTCGTCACCACGGTCACCACGACCGAGCCCTACCGCCGCGGCGAGGCCGGGCGACACGTCGTCGCCTACGACTACGGCATCAAGCGCACGATGGTCGATCAACTGGCCCGGCGCTTCCGGGTGAGCGTGGTGCCGGCCACCACGACGGCCGACGAGGTCCTCGCCCTCGCGCCCGACGGCGTCTTCCTCTCCAACGGCCCCGGCGACCCCGCGGCGCTCGACGGGCTGGCGGCCGAGCTCGACGGCCTGCTCGGCCGGGTGCCGATCTTTGGGATCTGCCTCGGCCACCAGCTGCTCGCCCGGGCCCTGGGCGGGCGGACCTACAAGCTGCCCTTCGGCCACCACGGCTCGAACCACCCGGTGAAGGACCTGGCGACCGGACGCATCGAGATCACGGCCCAGAACCACAACTACGCCGTCGACCCCGACACGCTGGCGCGCGCCGTCGTGAGCCACGTCGACCTCAACGACGGGGTCGTCGAGGGCCTCGCGCTGCGCGCCGAGCGGTGCTTCTCGGTCCAGTACCACCCCGAGGCCGGACCGGGTCCCCACGACGCGCGCTACCTGTTCGAGCGCTTCGCGCGCCTCGTCGAGTCCGCCGAGTGGTGGGAGGGCTGATGCCGCGCCGCGACGACCTCTCGACGATCCTGGTGATCGGGTCGGGGCCGATCGTCATCGGCCAGGCGTGCGAGTTCGACTACTCGGGCACCCAGGCCTGCCAGGTGCTGCGCGAGGAGGGCTACCGCGTCGTCCTGGTCAACTCGAATCCGGCCACGATCATGACCGACCCGCGCACGGCCGACGTCACCTACGTCGAGCCGCTCGACGTCGAGGTCCTCATCGCGATCATCGAGCGCGAGCGGCCCGACGCCCTGTTGCCGACCCTCGGCGGCCAGACGGCGCTGAACCTGACCATGGAGCTGGTGCGCCGCGGCGAGCTCGAGCGGCTCGGGGTCGAGGTGATCGGCGCGCGGCCCGAGGCCATCGAGACGGCCGAGGACCGCGAGCGGTTCAAGCGGGCGATGGCCGACATCGGCCTGGCGGTGCCCGAGTCGGACTTCGCCCACACGGTCGACGAGGCCCTCGCCATCGCCCGGCGCATCGGCTGGCCGATCATCGTGCGCCCCAGCTACATCCTGGGCGGAGCGGGCACCGGCATCGCCCAGGACGAGGCGACCTTCGCTCGCCTCGCCGCCGAGGGCATCGCCGCCTCGCCCATCGGCGAGATCCTGGTCGAGCGCTCGATCGCCGGCTGGAAGGAGTACGAGCTCGAGGTGATGCGCGACGCGCACGACAACTGCGTCGTGGTCTGCTCGATCGAGAACCTCGACCCGATGGGAGTCCACACCGGCGACTCGATCACCGTCGCGCCCCAACAGACGCTCTCGGACGTGGAGTACCAGGCGATGCGCGACGACGCCTTCGCCGTGCTGCGCCGGGTGGGGGTGGAGACCGGCGGCTCCAACGTCCAGTTCGCGGTCAACCCGGCCAACGGCGACCGGCTGGTGATCGAGATGAACCCCCGGGTCAGCCGCTCCAGCGCGCTGGCCTCCAAGGCCACCGGCTTCCCGATCGCCAAGATCGCGGCCCGCCTGGCCGTGGGCTACAGCCTCGACGAGATCACCAACGACATCACCCGCGTGACCCCGGCGAGCTTCGAGCCGACCATCGACTACGTGGTCACCAAGATCCCCCGGTGGGCCTTCGAGAAGCTGCCGGGCTCGACGCCCCACCTGGGCACCCGGATGCAGTCCGTGGGCGAGGTCATGGCGATCGGGCGCACCTTCGCCGAGAGCCTCCAAAAGGCGGTGCGCTCACTCGAACAGGGCCGCCTCGGCTTCGCCCTGGGCGCCGACAGCGAGTTCGCCGACCTCGAGGGGGCGACCCTGCTCGAGCGCTGCCGCGTCGCCACCCCCGAGCGGCTCTTCGCGCTGCACGAGGCGCTCTGGCGCGCCACTCCCGTCGAGGAGCTGGCGGCCCTGACCGGCATCGACCGGTGGTTCCTCGACCGCATGGCCGAGATCGTCGAACTCGAGCGGACGCTCGCGGGCGCGGACCTCGCCGGTGTCACCCACGAGGCGTGGCGGCGCCTGAAGCGCGCCGGCTTCTCCGACGCCCAGATCGCCCACCTCGCCGGGGCCGAACCCTCCGAGGTGCGCGCGCGGCGCCTCGGCGCCGGCGTCGAGGTCACCTACAAGACCGTGGACACCTGCGCCGCGGAGTTCGCCGCGACGACGCCGTACCACTACAGCACCTACGAGGACGAGTCCGAGGTGGCGACCTCGGCGAGGGACCGGGTGATCATCCTCGGCTCGGGCCCCAACCGGATCGGCCAGGGCATCGAGTTCGACTACTGCTGCGTGCACGCCGCGCTCACCCTGCGCGAGCTCGGCTACGAGACGGTCATGGTCAACTGCAACCCCGAGACGGTCTCGACCGACTACTCGACCTCGGACCGCCTCTACTTCGAGCCCCTCACCGCCGAGGACGTCGCGAACGTCATCGAGGCCGAGCGCGCGGCCTGCGTGGAGGGCGCGCGCGTGGTCGGGGTCGTGGTCTCCCTGGGCGGCCAGACCCCCCTCAAACTCGCCCCGACCCTGGAGGAGGGCCTGGTGCTCGGCACGCCGGTCGCCTCGATCGACGCGGCCGAGGACCGCGAGCGCTGGTCGGCGATCTGCGAACGCCTGGGCCTGCGCCAGCCCCCGGGCGACGTCGCGACGACCCTCGCCGAGGCCCGCGCCGTGGCCAAGCGCGTCGGCTACCCGGTCCTGGTGCGCCCGAGCTACGTCCTGGGCGGGCGGGCGATGGAGATCGTCTACGACGACGTCGCACTGGCCCGGGTGATGGACGACCTCACGAGCGCCCACGGGGCCCTGGCGCGCGAGGGCGGAGTGACCCGCGAGCGGCCCATCCTCATCGACCGGTTCTTAGAGGGCGCGATCGAGGTCGACGTCGACGCGGTGCGCGACGGCGCCGGCGACGTCTTCGTCGCCGGGATCATGGAGCACGTCGAAGAGGCCGGGGTCCACTCGGGCGACTCGGCCTGCGCGCTGCCCCCGGTGAGCCTCACCCCCTCGACGCTCGCCACCCTCGACGCCCACACCCGGGCGCTCGCCGAGGCCCTCGGGGTGGTCGGGCTGCTCAACGTGCAGTTCGCCGTCAAGGGCGACGAGGTCTACGTGCTCGAGGCCAACCCCCGGGCCTCGCGCACCGTGCCCTTCGTCGCCAAGGCGACCGGGGTGCCCCTGGCGGCGATCGCGGTGCGGGTGATGGTGGGGGAGCGCCTGGGGGCGATGCGCGCCGCGGGCCTCGTGCCCGAGGCCACCCCGGTGCCCGCGCACGTCTCGGTCAAAGAGGCCGTCCTGCCCTTCAGCCGCTTCCCCGGGGTCGACACCGTCCTCGGGCCCGAGATGCGCTCGACCGGGGAGGTGATGGGCGTGGGCGAGACCTTCGGCATCGCCTTCGCCAAGTCCCAGCTCGCGGCCGGGTCGCGCCTGCCCGACGCGGGACGGGTCTTCTTCTCCCTGGCCGACGCCGACAAGGTCGAGGGCCTGGCCCTCGCGCGGCGGCTCTTCGAGCTCGGCTTCGAACTGGCCGCGACGCTCGGCACGGCCGGCTTCTTGCGCAGCCACGGCGTCGAGGTCGCGACCCTCGTGTCCAAGGTCGGCCAGGGCGACCTCGGGACCGACGCCGTCGAGCTCATCGCCTCGGGCGGGGCCCAGCTGGTCGTGAACACCCCGACCGGCTCGACGGCCCACAGCGACGGGGCGGCCATCCGCACGGCGTGCGTCGGCCACGGGGTGCCCTGTCTCACGACCCTGGCGGCCGGCTTCGCCGCGGCCCGGGGCATCGAAGAGACGCGCGCGCACGGCTGGCGGGTGCGCTCGCTCCAGGAGCTGCACGGTGGCTGACCTCTCGACCCGGGTCGGCTCGCTCGAGCTCGCCTGCGCGGTCCTCACCGCCTCGGGCACGGCCGGGGTCGGCGACGAGCTCGCCGGCTACGGGGCGCTCGACTCGCTCGGGGCCGTCGTCGTGAAGTCCCTCGCGGCCTTCGCGTGGCCCGGCAACCCGGCGCCCCGGCTCACCACCTGGGGTCCGTCGATGCTCAACGCCGTCGGCCTCTCGGGCCCGGGGGTGGCCGCCTGGCGCGCCGACGGCCTGGTCCGACTGCGCCGGCGCGGCGCGACGGTCGTCGCCTCGATCTGGGGGCGCACCGCGGCCGAGTTCGAGGCCGCGGCGGCCGGGCTGGCCGGCGCCGAGATCGCCGCGGTCGAGGTGAACGCGAGCTGTCCCAACCTCGAGGGCCGCCGGGGGATCTTCGCCCACTCGCCCGAGGCGACAGCGGCCGTCGTGGCGGCGGCCGCGGCGGCCGGCGTGCCGCGCTGGGCGAAGCTCAGTCCCAACACGCCCGAGCTGCTCGCGGTGGCCGAGGCCGCGCTCGCGGCCGGGGCCGAGGCGCTCGTGCTCGTGAACACGGTCCTCGGCCTGGCCATCGACGTCGAGGCCCGCCGCCCAACGCTCGCCCACGGCGGGGGAGGGCTGAGCGGACGGGCGATCGCCCCGATCGCCCTGCGCGCGGTCTACGAGTGCCGCGCGGCCTTCCCCGAGGCGGCGATCGTGGGCGTGGGCGGGATCGCCACCGGCGAGGACGCGGTGGCCATGGCCATGGCCGGCGCCGACGCGATCGAGGTCGGCACGGCGACCTTCGCCGACCCGCGCGCGCCCTTTGGGGTGCGCGCGCAGCTCGAACGCTGGCTCGACGACCACGGGGTCGGCGCGTTCGCCGAGATCGTGGGGGCGGCCCATGGCGACGCCTGAGACCTTCGGGGTGCGCCTGGCGCGCGCGATCGAGGCGCGCGGACCCCTGTGCGTGGGCCTCGACCCGAGCGCCGCCGTCTTGGCCGACTGGGGTCAGCCCGACACCGCCGAGGGGGCGCGCTACCTCGCCCTCACCACGATCGAGGCCGTCGCCGAGACGGCGGCCGCCGTCAAGGCCCAGGTCGCCTTCTTCGAGCGCTTCGCCGCGGCCGGCTACGCCGTGCTCGAGCGCGTCGTCGAGGTGGCCCGCGAGGCGGGGGTGCTGCTCATCGCCGACGCCAAGCGCGGCGACATCGGCTCGACCAACGAGGGCTACGCCCAGGCCTGGGCGGGGGAGGGCTCGGCCCTGCGCGCCGACGCGCTGACCCTGCACCCCTACCTCGGGGTCGGCGCGCTCGCCCCGCTGCTCGCCGTGGCGCGCGCCAGCGGCACCGGAGCGTTGGTGCTCGCGGCCACCTCGAACCCCGAGGGCCGATCGATCCAGGAGGCCCGCTTCGAGGGCCGCAGCGTGGAGGCCGGGGTGTGCGCGGCCGTGGCCGAGCTCAACGCCCAGCACGGTGTCGGGTCGGTCGGGGTCGTGATCGGCGCGACGCGGGCCCCCCTCGGGGTCGACCTCGCCACCCTGGGCGGGCCGGTCCTCGTGCCCGGGGTCGGGGCCCAGGGGGCCGGGCCGCGCGAGGTGGCGGCGGTGACGGCGGGGTGCGCGCGCGCCAGCGTGCTGGCCAGCGTCTCGCGCGCGCTGCTTCGGGCTGGACCCTCGCGCCGGGCCCTGCGCCAGGCCGCCGAGCGCTGGCGCGACGACCTCGCCGAAGTCCTCTAGCCTGATCACCCGGCGCGGGGTAGTCTGAGCCCGTGGTCCCAACTCCACCGTCCCTGACCCAGCAACAGCGCGTCGAGGCCTCGCGCCTCGCCGTCGCCAACCGCCGACGCCGCGCCGAGGTCAAGCGTCTGGTCAAGACGGGCCAGCTCTCCTTAGAGGAGCTCTTCGAGCTCGCCGCACGCGAGGAGTGCGTCGCCCAGATGCGCGCCTACGACCTCATCAGCGCCCTGCCGGCCATCGGCGAGGTGAAGGCCGAGCGCATCATGAAGGCCGCCCAGATCGCCAAGACCCGGCGCATCCGGGGCCTGGGGCCCAAGCAGCGCGCCGAGCTGTTCCGGGCCCTTGTCCGGTGAGCCCCTCGTCGTCGTCCTGATCGGCCCGGGCGGCGTCGGCAAGGGCACCCTGGCGCGCCGCCTGGTCGAGCGCGACGGCCATCTGTGGCTCTCGCGCAGCTGGACGACCCGCCCGCCCCGGTCCCACGAGACCGACGCCGACTACCACTTCGTCGCGCGCGAGGAGTTCGAAAGCGCGATCGACGAGGACCGCTTCCTCGAGTGGGCCGAGTTCCACGGCCAGCTCTACGGCACGCCCCGGCCGACCCCGCCCGCGGGCGAGGACGTGCTGCTCGAGATCGACGTCCAGGGCGCCGAGCAGGTCCGCCGGCTCATCCCCGACGCCCTGGTGGTGCTGGTCACGGCGCCCGACGAGACGTCGCTCGAGGCGCGCCTGCGCGGGCGCGGGGACGACGAGGCCCACGTGCGCGCGCGCCTGGCCAGCGCCCCCGAGGAGATGGCCCGGGGCCGGCGCGTGGCCGATGCGGTCGTGCTCAACGACGACCCGGACCGGGCGGCCGGGGAGATCGTCTCTATACTGGAGGGGCTGCGTCGAGCCCGGCGCACCCCCGCCTGAGAAGGACGCCCCATGGCCGAACGCCCCACCCTCGTCGACCCGCCCATCGAGGACCTGCTCGCTAAGGTCGACGCGTCGCGCTTCACCCTGGTCGCGGTGGCCTCGATCCGGGCCCGCCAGATCAACGAGTACTACAACGGGCTCGGCGCCGGCCACGGGGGGGTCATCCCGCCCCAGGTGACCAGTCTGTCGAACAAGTCGCTGTCGATCGCCATGGAGGAGCTC
>JAKABC010000040.1 GCA_021802025.1 Actinomycetes bacterium | reverse complement strand
CGCCCTGGTCCGCCTGGTGCGCCCCGAGCTCGAGGCGACCGTCGAGGCGCTCGACGAGCGCCTCACCCGACTCGAGCGCGAGCTGCGCGCCCCGAGCCCGGCCGCGCCGGTGGCGCCGACCCGCCGTCCGATAGGCCAGGGTTCGCCGGCGTCGCCGACGTCGAGCGCGTCCGAACCCGTCGCCACCGCGCCCACCGACGCGCCGACCCCGGCGCCCCCGTTCGAGGGTGTCCGAGAGGGTGAGGGCGTGAGCGAGGGCGTCCCCACCCTGGAGGACGTGCGGACCCGCTTCGTCGAGCGGGTGGTGCCGCGGACCTCGCGGGCGGCCCAGCTCATCTTGCGCTCCGCGCGGGTCGAAGCCCTCGACGGGACGGTCCTCACCATCGCGGTGGCGAGTGAGGAGATGCGCCAGAACACCGAGATGATCACCCAGGGGCTGCGCGGCGCGCTCGAGCACGAGTTCAAGCGCGGCTTCAGCGTCCGCTGGAGCGTCGACCCGTCCCTCGTCGTCGCGGCGCCCCCCGCGCCCTCACCACGGCGTGTGTCGACACCCATCCGCGACGAGGAGGTTCACGACATCGGTGACGACGACGCCGAGGTCCTCGTCGTCGACTCGGCCGCCGAGCACCTCATCACCGAGATGTTCCCCGGCGCCGAGGAGATCTCGTGAACTACCCCCCGGCCCTGCAGAGCGCCATCGACGAACTCGGTCGCTTCCCGGGCGTCGGTCCGAAGTCGGCCCAGCGCATCGCGTTCTGGCTGATGCGCCAGCCGCGCGAGGACGTCGAGCGCCTGGCGGGGTCACTCACCGAGATGACGACCCGGCTCGCCTTTTGCGAGCGGTGCTGCAACGTGGCCGAGGTCGGTGGGCTCTGTCCGATCTGCGCCGACCCGCGGCGCGACCCCACGGTGATCTGCGTGGTGGAGAGCCCGCCCGACGTCGCGGCGGTCGAGCGCTCCGGCGCGTTCCACGGCACCTACCACGTCCTGCACGGCGTCCTCAACCCGCTCGAGGGGATCACCCCGGAGCGACTGCGCATCAGCGAACTCCTCGAGCGGCTGCGCGGCCCGGTGAAGGAGGTCATCCTCTGCTTCAACTCCAACGTCGAGGGTGACCACACCGCGATGTACCTCACCCGCCTGCTCCAGGTGCCCGGACTGGTCGTCTCCCAGCCGGCGAGCGGCCTGCCGGTGGGCGGTGACGTCGAGTTCGCCGACGACCTCACGCTCGGCCGGGCCTTCGAGGGCCGCCGGATCCTCTCGGACTGACCCGGCGCGGCCGGCCCGCGCCGAGCCGATGCGAGCCCCACGACCGGAGCGCACGCCCGCTCGCCGGCGTCGCCGACAGGGCGACGTGATGGCCGAGTCGGGTCGCCGACGACGGGTGTCAGACTGATCGCGTGCGCTATCTCATCGTCGTGCGCCACGCGTCGGCCGAGGACGCCGCGCCCGGGCGCGGCGACGTCGAACGGGTCCTCTCGGCCAAGGGTCGTCGTCAGTGCACGCGCCTGCGCGGTTGGGCCGAGGATCCCGAGGCGCTCGGCCGCTTCGGCCCGGTGACGGCCGTGGTGAGCGCGGCGGCGCGCACGCGCGAGACCTTCGAGCGGGGCTTCGCGGGGACCACCCTCGTCGCCGAGTCGTTCGAGAGCGCCGCGCTCTACAACGGACGGCGTCACGTCGGGGTGGAGGACGTCGTCGCCGAGCTCGCCGCCCACGACGGGGCCGGCCGCTCGCTCATGGTGGTCGGTCACAACCCCACGGTCCGCGAGGTCGTCGACACCCTCGGGGTCGACGTGCCGCTCGGGCGCGGGGCGTGGTTCCCCAAGGGTGGGACGGTCGTGCTGGAACTCGGCGACGATTCTCCGATCGGCGTCGGGGGACGGCGCTGTGTCGGGTTCTTCGACCCGACGGAGATCGACGGGGGCTAGAGGGTCCGCAGGATGGCCGCGTCGCCCTGACCGCCACCGCCGCAGAGGCCGACGGCGGCCAGACCGCCGCCGCGCTCGGCGAGCTCGGTGAGGGCGGTGATCACCAGGCGCGCGCCGGACATCCCGATCGGGTGGCCCAGGGCGATGGCGCCGCCGTTGACGTTCACCCGACCCTCGTCGACGCCGAGGTCGTCCATCGAGGCCAGGGCCACCGCGGCGAAGGCCTCGTTGATCTCGAGCACGGCCAGGTCGCGGATCTCGACCCCGGCGCGCTTCGCGGCGCGCAGGATGGCCCGCGAGGGCTGGGTGAGCAGCGAGGTGTCGGGGCCGGCCACTTGGCCGTAGCCGATGATCTCGCCGATCGGGTCGAGGCCGAGCTCGACGCTGCGCTCGTGGCTCATCACCAGCACCGCCGCGGCGCCGTCGGAGATCTGGCTGGCGTTGCCCGCGGTGATGGTGCCGTCGCTGGAAAAGGCCGGGCGCAGCCGCGCGAGTCCCTCGACGGTGGTGTCGGCCCGGATGCCCTCGTCGGCGTCGAGGGTGAGGGGATCGCCACCCCGGCGCGGCACGGCGACCGGGGCGATCTCCAGGGCCAGGCGGCCGACCTTGGCCGCCGCGGCCGCCAACTCGTGGCTGCGCGCGGCGAACTCGTCCTGGCGCTGGCGCGAGAGGCGCCCGGCGCTGTAGCGCTCGGTCGCCAGGCCCATCGCGCAGTGGTCGAAGGCGCACGTGAGCCCGTCGAACATCATCGAGTCGACGACGCTCTGGTCACCGAGCCGGTAGCCGGCCCGGGCGCCGGGCAGGAGGTAGGGCGCGTTGGTCATCGACTCCATCCCCCCGGCCACGACGACGTCGGCCTCGCCGGCGCGCACCATGAGGTCGGCGAGGTAGATCGACTGCAGGCCCGAGAGGCAGACCTTGTTGATCGTGGTGGCGTGCACGCTCAGGGGGACGCCGGCCTTGGCCGCCGCCTGGCGGGCCGTGATCTGACCCTGGCCCGCCTGGAGGACCTGGCCCATGAGGACGGCGTCGATGGTGGCGGGGTCGAGGCCCGTTGCCTCGAGGACCGCCGTGATCGCCGCCCCGCCCAGGTCCTGGGCGCTCAGGGGGGCGAAACCGCCGGCCAGCTTGGCGATGGCCGTCCGCTTGCCGGCGACGATGACGCTACGGGTCATGAGACCTCCTTGTCCGCTGAGAGACACGTTAGACGGGCGGGAAATGCGCGGATTCCGACCGCTAGCCTCTCGCGGATGAGCGAGATTCTCGACGCCGTGCGCGCCGAAGCCGGCCCCGACGAGCTGGCCGCGCTGCCCCTGCCCGCGACGACCCGCGCGGTGCTGGTGCGCCGGGCCGACGCCGGGATGTTCGACGGTCTGGACTCGCGCGACAAGGACCCGCGCGCGAGCCTGCGCCTCGAAGAGGTGCCCCTGCCCGAGCTCGCCCCCGACGAGGTCTACCTCGCGGTGATGGCCTCGTCGATCAACTTCAACACGGTCTGGACGAGCATCTTCGAACCGCTGCCGACCTTCGGCTTCCTCGACCGGCTCGGGCGCGAGTCGGTCTGGGGCGCGCGCCACGCGCTCGACTACCACGTCGTCGGCTCGGACGCCGCGGGGGTGGTGCTGCGGGCCGGGTCGGCCGTGCGCAACTGGCGGGTCGGGGACCGGGTCACGGTCCACTGCAACTACGTCGACGACCAGGACCCCTCGGCCCACGACGACTCGATGCTCGCGGCCAACCAGCGGATCTGGGGCTTCGAGACGAACTTCGGGGGACTGGCCGACGTCTGCGTCGTGAAGGCCAACCAGCTCATGCCCAAGCCGGCCCACCTCACGTGGGAGGAGGCGGCGGTGAACGCGCTGTGCAACTCGACGGCCTACCGGATGCTGCTCTCGCCCAACGGCGCGCGCATCGGGCCCGGCGACCGGGTGCTGGTGTGGGGCGCGTCGGGCGGGATCGGCTCGTTCGCCGTCCAGCACGTCCTCAACGCCGGCGGCGTGCCGGTCGGGGTCGTCTCGAGCGAGGCCAAGGCCCAGACCCTGCGCGAGCTGGGCTGCGCGCACGTCATCAACCGGGCCGAGAAGCAGTACCGGTTCTGGAAGGACGAGCACACCCAGGACGAGTCGGAGTGGCGCCGTCTGGGCAAGGACATCCGCGAGCTCGTCGGCGAGGACGTCGACGTGGTCTTCGAGCACCCCGGCCGCCAGACGATGGGCGCGAGCGTCTTTGTCACCCGACGTGGCGGCACGATCGTCACCTGCGCGGCGACGAGCGGCTACATGATCGAGTACGACAACCGTCACCTCTGGATGAGGCTCAAGACGATCAAGGGCTCGCACTTCGCCAACTACCGCGAGGCCTGGGCGGCCAACCAGACGTTGGTCGACGGGCGCGTCGTCCCGCCGATGTCGGCCGTCTTCCCCCTCGAAGAGACCGGCGAGGCGACCTACCAGGTCCACCACAACCGCCACGAGGGCAAGATCGCCGTCTTGTGCGCGGCCGAGCGCGAGGGGCTCGGGGTCAGCGACCCGCTCACCCGCGAGCGGATCGGCGAGGGACGCCTCACCGTCTTTCGCCGTCACGACCAGGAGGGCTAGATGGAGCTCACCGAGATCGACCACGTCGCCATCGCCGTGCGCGACCTCGACGCGGCGGTGCGCTGGTACGCCGAGGTGCTCGACGCGCCCACGGTGCACCGCGAGGTCGTCGCCTCCGACGGGGTCGAAGAGGCGCTGGTGCGCGTCGCCGACTCCTACGTGCAGCTCCTCACGCCCACGCGCGAGGACTCGCCCGTGGGGCGCTTCCTCGCCGCGCGCGGCGAGGGCCTGCACCACGTCGCCTATCGCGTGGCCGACTGCGCGGCCGCGCTCGAGGCGGTGAAGGCGGCGGGCCAGCGCGTCATCGACGAGCACCCGCGTCCCGGCTCGCGGGGCACCACGGTCGCCTTCATCCACCCGAAGGCGTCCTTCGCCACGCTCATCGAACTGGTGCAAGAGGGACCGGGCTCGGCGGTTACCGAGTAGTCCGGCGCGCTACCTCACGGTAAGCGCGCGATTTCTACTTCGAAGTAACGCGACGAGCACCGCGCATTCGCGCCGGCGACGGCTCGCGCGCGCGCGTGGGCCCCGAAGGGGCCCGAACGCGGTGGCTAGCCTCGGGTCCATGGAGCACTCGATGGCGGAACGACTGAAGGAGCTCGAGGCCCGCAAGGCCGAGGCGGTGGTGGCCGGTGGGGAGCGGGCGATCGAGCGCCATCACGCCAAGGGCAAGCTGACCGCGCGAGAGCGGCTCGAGTACCTGCTCGACGAGGGCTCGTTCCAAGAGCTCGACATGCTGACGCGCCACAACGCGTCGGGCATGGGCCTGGAGGACTCGCGTCCCTTCACCGACGGCGTGATCACCGGCTACGGCAAGATCGACGGGCGCAAGGTCTGCGTCTACTCCCAGGACTTCACCGTCTTCGGCGGCGCGCTCGGTGAGACCCACGGCGAGAAGATCCACAAGATCATGGACCTCGCCACGACGATGGGCCTGCCGATCATCGGGCTCAACGACGGCGCCGGCGCGCGCATCCAAGAGGGCGTGGCCGCCCTCAACGCCTACGGCGGGATCTTCTACCGCAACACGCGCGCCTCGGGCGTCGTGCCCCAGGTCTCGGTCATCCTCGGCCCGTGCGCCGGGGGCGCCGTCTACTCTCCGGCCCTCACCGACTTCATCTTCATGGTCAAGGACTCCTCGCACATGTTCATCACCGGTCCCGACGTGGTGAAGTCGGTCACCGGCGAGGACGTGACCCTCGAGGAGCTGGGCGGCGCCCAGACCCACGCGACGCGCTCGGGGGTGGCTAACTTCGTCCTGCCCGACGAGAAGAGCGTGCTCGACGAGGTGCGCTACCTCCTCTCCTTTTTGCCCTCGAACAACATGGAGGAGCCGCCGCGGATCCTGGTCGGGGACGACCCGGACCGGCTGTGCGAGGACCTGCGCGACCTGTTGCCCGACTCGTCGAACCAGCCCTACGACATGAAGAGGGTCATCACCTCGATCGTGGACAACGGCGACTACATGGAGGTCCACGCCACCTACGCCCAGCAGGTGACCTGCGGCTTCGCCCGCATCGACGGCCACACCGTCGGCATCGTGGCCAACCAGCCCCAGACCCTGGCCGGGGTCCTCGACATCTCGTCGTCGGAGAAGGCCGCGCGCTTCGTGCGCACCTGTGACGCCTTCAACGTGCCGATCGTGACCTTCGTCGACGTGCCCGGCTTCATGCCCGGGGTCTCCCAGGAGTACGGGGGGATCATCCGCCACGGCGCGAAGCTGCTCTACGCCTTCTGCGAGGCCACGGTGCCGCGGATCTCGATCACCACGCGCAAGGCCTACGGCGGCGCCTACGTCGTCATGAACTCCAAGTCGATCGGGGCCGACCTGGCCTTCGCCTGGCCGACGGCCGAGTTCGCGGTCATGGGCGCGTCGGGCGCGGTGGGCATCGTGCACCGGCGCGACCTCGTCGGGGCCGACGACCCCGAGGCGCTGCGCGCCCAGCTGATCGACGACTACGAGGAGCGCTACGTCAACCCCTACATCGCCGCCGAGCGGGGCTTCGTCGACGACGTGATCGACCCGGCCGACACCCGCCGGGTGCTCGCCAAGTCGCTCGACCTCCTGCGGGGCAAGCGCGAGGAGCTGCCCAAGCGCAAGCACGGGAACGTCCCGCTGTGAGCCACGGCCTCACCCCGCGTCCCCTGCCCCCCGAGGAGGACCTCGCCGCCGTGGTCGCCGCCGCGGAGCTCCTCGTGCGCGAGCGGCGCCGGGCGCTCGACCGGACCCCGGTGTGGCGGTTCTCGGGCCGGTGGTTCAACGCCGGGCGCTACGCCCTGCGTCGACCCCACCAGCTCAACTAGCGCTCGACGAGCGCGAGCAGGCCGGCGACGATGTCGGCCAGCCGGTAGTCCTTGGGCGTGTAGACGGCCGCCACGCCGGCCGCGCGTAGCGCCGCGGCGTCGTCGGGCGGGATGATCCCGCCCACGACCACGGGCGCCGCGACCCCCTCGGCGCGCAGCCCCTCGATGACCCGGGGCACGAGCTCGAGGTGCGAGCCCGAGAGGATCGAGAGCCCCACCACGTCGACGTCCTCGTCGCGCGCGGCGGCCACGATCTCGGCGGGGGTGGAGCGGATGCCGGCGTAGACGACCTCGAAGCCGGCGTCGCGCGCGGCGACCGCCACCTGCTCGGCCCCGTTGGAGTGGCCGTCGAGGCCGGGCTTGGCGATGAGCAGTCGGGGCGGCGAGCCCCGCCGTTGGGCCAGCGCGCGGCTGCGCGCGGCCAGGTCGTCGAAGCCCTCGCGCGCGGCGCGCGCCGCGGCCACCCCGGTCGGGGCGCGGTACTCGCCGTAGACCTCGCGCAGGGCGCCGGCCCACTCCCCGGTCGTGCCGCCGGCGCGCGCGAGGGCGATCGAGGGGATCATCACGTTGTCGGCCGGGTCGTCGCTCGACGCCACGCGGCGCAGCTCCTCGAGGGCGGCCGCGACGGCGCGCTCGTCGCGCGCCGCGCGCCACGCGGCGAGGTCGGCGACGAGCTCGGCCTCGATCGCGGGGTCGACGGTGAGGATCGACTCGGTGCCCGCCCCGAGCGGGGAGGGGGCCGTCTCGGTGAAGCGGTTGACGCCCACCACGACCTGCTCGCCGGCCTCGATGCGCGCGACCCGCACGGCCTGGCTGGCGACGAGGCGGGCCTTGACCTGCTCGACCGCGGCGAAGGCGCCGCCCAGGGCGAGGACCTCGTCGAGCTCGGCGAGCGCCGCCTCGCGCAGGTCGCGCACGAGCGACTCCATGACGACCGAGCCCGCGAAGAGGTCGGGGTACTCGAGCAGGTCGCTCTCGTAGGCGAGGACCTGCTGGAGCCGCAGGCTCCACTGCTGGTCCCACGGGCGCGGCAGGCCGAGGGCCTCGTTCCACGCCGGCAGCTGGATGGCCCGGGCCCGGGCGTCGGCCGAGAGGGTCACCCCGAGCATCTCGAGCACGATCCGGCCCACGTTGTTCTCGGGCTGCTGCTCGGTCAAGCCCAGGGAGTTGACCTGGACGCCGTAGCGGAACCGCCGCTGCGCGGGGTCCTCGACCCCGTAGCGGGTGCGACAGATCTCGTCCCACAGGGCGGTGAAGACCCGCATCTTGGCCGTCTCTTCGACGAAGCGCACCCCGGCGTTGACGAAGAACGAGATCCGCCCGACGACCTCGCCGAGCCGGGACGGGTCGACCTTGCCCGAGTCGCGCACGGCGTCGAGGACGTCGATCGCGGTCGCCAGGGCGTAGGCGACCTCCTGGGCCGGCGTAGCGCCGGCCTCTTGGAGGTGGTAGCTGCAGACGTTGATCGGGTTCCACCGCGGCACGTGGGCGACGCCGTAGGCGATGGTGTCGACGATGAGCCGCCGCGACGGCTCCGGGGCGAAGATGTAGGTGCCCCGGCTCAGGTACTCCTTGACGATGTCGTTCTGGATGGTGCCCTGGAGCCGGGTGGGGTCGTCTCCGCGCTCGTCGGCCAGCGCCAGGTAGAGGGCCCACAGCCACGCCGCGGTGGCGTTGATGGTCATCGAGGTGTTCATCTCGGTCAGGGGCAGGCCCTCGAAGAGCTGGCGCACGTGGCCCAAGTGGGCGACCGGCACCCCGACCTTGCCGACCTCGCCGCGCGCGGCCGCGTCGTCGGGGTCGTAGCCGGTCTGGGTCGGCAGGTCGAAGGCGATCGAGAGGCCCGTCTGGCCCTTGGCCAGGTTGGTGCGGTAGAGGGCGTTGCTGGCGGCGGCGCTGCTGTGGCCCGAGTAGGTCCGCATCACCCACGGGGTCGCACGCTCGCCCATCGCTAGCGGTACGGGTAGAAGCCGGAGCCGGACTTGCGCCCGAGGCGTCCGGCCGAGACCATCCGGCGAAGGAGGGGCTCGGGGGCGTAGTTGGGGTCGCGGTACTCGGCGTAGAGCGCCTCGAGGATGGCGATCGAGGTGTCCAGCCCCACCAGGTCGAGCAGCGCGAAGGGACCCATCGGGAAGCCGCAGCCCCCCTTCATCGCGGCGTCGATCCCCTCCTTGGTCGCGACGCCCCGCTCGAGGAGGCGCACCGCGTTGTTGAGGTAGGGGAAGAGGAGGGCGTTCACGATGAACCCGGCCTGGTCCTTCACCTCGATGGGGTCCTTGCCGCACTCGCGCACGAAGGCGACCGCGCGCGCCACGACCGCCTCGTCCACCGAGAGGGGTCGGACCACCTCGACCAGGGTCATCTGGGGAGCGGGGTTGAAGAAGTGGACGCCGAGGACCCGCTCGGGGTGGGGCACCTGCATCGCCAGGTCGATCACCGGCAGGGTGGAGGTGCCCGTGGCGATCACGGCGTCCTCGGCCACGACCCGGCCCAGGGCGCGGAAGAGGTCGAGCTTCACCTCCAAGTCCTCCACGACCGACTCGATGACGAGGTCGCAGTGGGCGAGGTCGCCCAGCTCGGTCGTGGTGGTGATGCGCGCGCGCAGCGCGGCCGCCTCGGCGCTCGTGCGCTTGCCGCGCTCGACGGCCCGGGCCAGCGACTCGTCCAGGCGGGCCCCCAGGTCGGTCGCGCCGGCGGCGTTGCGGGCGCGCAGCACGACGGCCGACCCGCAGCCGGCGGCGACCTCGGCGATGCCGCTCGCCATGATCCCCGACCCGACGACGCCTACCCTGTCGAACTCCATGGAGGGACATTAGCGTTACCGACAAGTAAATCGGAGGGGACGATGGCGACGACCGTGCTGGCGGGCTCACTCGGCGCGGCCGTGGCGGTGCTCGGCGCGCTCGGACTCGATGCGGGCGCGGACTGCGTCGTCGTGCCGACGGCCGCCGCCTTCACCGGGGCGACCGAGGCCACCGTGCGCGCCGCCGAGACGCTCGCGCCGCTGGGGGTGCGCGTCGAGGGACTGGTCGTTCTGACCCGCGAGGAGGCGGGCAGTGACTACGTCGCGCGCCGGGTCGGTGAGGCCGACCTCGTCGTCGTGCTCGACGGCGCCGCCCTGCACGCGCGCGCCGTCTGGCGCGACACCGCTCTGGGCGCGGCGCTCGCCGTGGCGCACCGACTCCTCGCCGTGGGTGACGTGGCCTCGCTCCTCTTTGCGGTCATGGTCGACCCGCGCGGCGGCGCCCCCACGACCGGACTCGGCTACCGCGACGGACTCGTCGTCACGAGGCGCACAGCCCAGGACCAGCTCACCCGGACCCGCGCTCTTCTGGGCGACGAGGAGACCCTGTGCGTCCTCGAGCAGGACGCGGTGGTGGTCGGCGAGGACGGCGCCTGGCGGGTCGTCGCGGGCTCGGTCGAGGTCACCCGGGGCGAGAGCCCGGCGACGCTCTAGCTAGGACTCCTCGACGGTGACCGACTCGATCACCACGCGCTCGGTGGGCTGGCCCGAGCGGGTCCCGACCGCGTCGATGGCCGCGACCACGTCCAGGCCGGCGACGACCTTGCCGAAGAGCGAGTAGAGCGGGGGCAGGCGCACCCCGTCGGGGCCGCTGATGACGAAGAACTGCGAGCCGTTGGTGTTGGGCCCGGCGTTGGCCATGGCCAGTGAGCCCAGCTCGTAGCGCCCGGGCTTGGGCAGCTCGTCGGCGAAGCGGTAGCCCGGACCACCGGTGCCGGTGCCCGTGGGGTCCCCGCCCTGGAGGACGAAGCCCGGGATGACCCGGTGGAAGATAACGCCGTCGAAGTAGTGCCAGCGCGCGAGGAAGACGAAGTTGTTCACCGTCGCCGGGGCGCCCAGCGGGTCGAGGGCGATCTCGAGGGTGCCCTTGGAGGTCACCATCGTGGCGCGGTAGGTCTTTAGCGGGTCGATGACCATGTCGGGTGCCGCGTCGAAGTGCTGACGCTGCGGGCTCGACCCGTCGGGGTTGGGGATGTCCACGGCGCCTCCTCGCGCTAGCCGACCTTCAACAGGTCGACGATGAAGACCAGGGTGTCGTTCTTCGCGATGCCCGGGCCGGCGGACGTGGCGCCGTAGCCCAGGGCGGGCGGGATGATGAGCTCGCGCCGTCCGCCCACGCGCATCCCCGCGACGCCCTCGACCCAACCGGGGATGACGCTGCCGGTGGCCAGGGTGAACTGGAAGCCGGTCTTGGCGATCGACGGCGTCGTCCACGACGCCTGGATGACCTTGCGGGTCGAGTAGGTGGCCAGCACGTACTGCACGGTGAGCTGGTCCCCGACCTTGGCGACCGCGCCGGTGCCCGTGATGAGGTTCGACACCTCCATCGAGGTGGGCGGCGGGCCGGGGGGCACCACGAGGGTGGGCTCGGTGCCGAAGGTGCCGGCGGGGGAGGGGTCGGCGATCGCGGGGAAGCTCGTCGGCACGGCGGTCGTCGTCGTGGTCGGGCCGGTCGTCGTGGTCGTCGGGGCGGCCGCGGTCGTGGTCGTCGTCGTGGGTCCCTTACCCGAGCCGCCGAAGAGGAGGAAGCCCGAGCCGATCACGATCGCGGCGACGACGACTCCGATCACCGCGCGACGCACACTCTTGCGACGCCGCTCGGCGCGCTGGAGGCGCTCGATCTTCTCGCGTCGGGCCGCCTTCTGCCGCTCTCTCTTCGACGTAGCCATGGGTGCGACTCTAGTGGGGCCCCCAGGACCCCTTTGGGGGGGCCGGTATCCTTCCCCCATGGCGCTCATCGTCCAGAAGTACGGCGGCAC
>JAKABC010000039.1 GCA_021802025.1 Actinomycetes bacterium | reverse complement strand
AGCTGGCGGCCGCCGGGCCGGCCCTGGCCGCCCTCGGCCGCGACGAGGTCGTTCGCGCGCACCTCGATCGCGCCCTCACCCCCCTCGACCGGGCCGAGGCCGACCGGCGCGCACCCCTCGCCGCGCGCTACGGCCTGCTCGGGGTCGCGGGCGCGATCGCGCTCGGCGTCGTCGCACTGCACCCGGTGGGCGCGCCCCTCTGGTGGGTGGTGGCGGTGACCCTGGCCACGGCCTCGATCGAGTTGCTCGTCGCGATCGACGCGGCCCTGTCGGGCACGTCCGACGTCGTGGCCTCGGCCGAACGGCTCGAGTCCCTCGACCGGCCCGGCCGACCCGGTCGGCTCGCGCTGCCCGCGCGCCTCGAGCTCGAGGCGCGCGACCTCGACTACCACGAGGCCGGTCGCGCGGTGCTGGTCGGGGCGTCGCTGCGCCTCACCCCCGGGGAACGCCTCGCGGTGGTCGGGCCCTCGGGGATCGGCAAGTCGAGCCTGTTGCGCCTGCTCGCCCGACTCGACCACCCCGACGCCGGGACGATCCTCCTGGGCGGGGTCGACCTCGCCGACCTCGACGAGGACGCGCTGCGTCGGCGCGTGGCCTACGTGCCGAGCGAGCCGGGCCTGGTGACCGGCTACGCCCGCGACGTCGTCGCCCTCGGGCGGCCCGTCGCCGAGGTGGGCCTACACCTGCTCGGCGAGCTCGGCCTCGAACTCTCGGGCACCGAACGCGTCGAGGGGCTCTCGCGCGGCGAGACGGCCCGGGTCGCCCTGGCGCGCGCGCTGGCCGGCCGGCCCGACCTCGTCATCCTCGACGAGCCCACGGCCGGGCTCGACCCGGCCGCGACGGCGCTGGTGCTCGAGGCGCTCGAGCGCTCTCGCGCCGGCGTCGTGGTGGCCACCCACGACCCCACCGTCGCGCGCTGGTGCGAGAGGGTGGTCGAGCTGCGCGAGGGCCGCCTCGCGCCGCTCAGCCGTTGAGCGCCCCCATCGAGCGTTCGGGGTAGCGTGCGCCGACGACCTCCTCGCGCGGCACGGCGGCGTCGATCTCGGCGAGGTCGGACGCGCTGAGCTCGAGCGACGACGCCGCGACGTTCTCGCGCAGCCAACGGCGCCTTTTGGTGCCCGGGATCGCCACGACGTCCTCACCGCGCGACAGGACCCAGGCGAGCGCGAGCTGGGCGACCGACGCGCCGACGCGCGCCGCGACCCGCTCCAGGCGCTCGACGAAGACGCGGTTGGCCTCGCCGGCGGCGCCGACGAAGCGGGGGTTGTTCGCCCTAAAGTCCCCCTCGCCGCCGACCCGGTTGGCCTCCTCGGAGGTGAGAAAGCCCCGCCCCAGCGGGCTGTAGGCGACGAAGCCGATGCCCAGGCGTCGACAGGCCTCGAGCACGCCGTCCTCGGGGTCGCGGGTCCACAGCGAGTACTCCATCTGCACGGCGCTCATCGGGTGCACGGCGTGGGCCCGCTCGATCGTGGCGACCGACGCCTCCGAGATGCCCAGGTAGCGCACCTTGCCCGCCTCGACCAGCGAGGCCATCGCCCCCCAGGTCTCCTCGATCGGCACGGTGCGGTCGACGCGGTGCTGGTAGTAGAGGTCGATGACGTCCACCCCGAGGCGCTGGAGCGACGCGTCGCAGGCGGCCACCACGTACTCGGGCGTGCCGTTGACGCGCAGATACGTGCCGTCCTCGGCGCGCTGGTTGCCGAACTTGGTCGCGAGCACCACCTCGTCGCGCCGCCCGGCGAGGGCGCGTCCTACGAGGCGCTCGTTGGTGAAGGGACCGTACATGTCGGCCGTGTCGAAGAAGGTCACCCCGAGGTCGATCGCCTCGTGGATCGTGGCGATCGACTCGGCCTCGTCGCCGGGGCCGTAGAACTCGCTCATCCCCATGCAGCCCAGCCCCTGGGCCGACACCTCGAGTCCCTGTCCCAGCGTGCGACGCTCCATACGACCTCCTCGTGAATCTTCGCACAATCCAGTGATTGCACGGCGTTTCGTCCCACGCTAGTCGGAAGTCACCCACTATCTTCATGGCATTGGCTGGGGGGGCCAAACATCGAGAGCCCGCCTGCTCCCCTCGGGGGCGGGCGGGCTCCGTTGTGTCTGGCCTGGTGGGGCGGTTCCTAGGCCAGGAGCAGCCGCCCGCACGAGGGACACTCCGGGTACGCCCCCTCGGGCGCGTGGCGCCACCGGTCGAGATCGAGCGGACTGAGCGCGATCCGACAGCCGTCACAGCGCCCTTCGTGCACCTGGGCCGCGCCCGCGCCCCCGGCGCGCACGAGGGCCGCCTCGTAGCGCGCCCGCAGCGCCCCGTCCACCCGGGCGGCCGCCGCCTCGCGCGCGAGGCGCTGGGCCGCAATCTCCTCGTCGAGGGAGGACTCGAGGGCCGCCAGCGTCGCGATCAGCTCGGCGCGGCGCGCGGCGAGTGGCTGGGCCTCGCGGCGCATCGCGGCGGTCGTCTCGGCGGCCGGTTCCAGCTCCACCAGGGCCTCGAGCTCGCGGTCCTCGGCCGCGCCCAGGGCGTCACGCACCTGATCGAGCTCGCCGGACAGCGCCGCGCTCTCGCGCGCGTCGCGCGACGCCTCGAGGCGCGCGGCCAGTCGGTCCCGGCGCTCACGCAGGCGCGACGACGCGGCCGCGGCCTCGTCGTAGGCGCGGGTGAGCGGCTCGAGGCGGGCTTCGGCGGCGCGCAGCACCCCCAGGCGCTCGCGCAGGTCGGCCTCGAGGGCGGTGAGCTCGACCCGCTCGCCCAGGGTGGCCCGCTGGCCGGCCAGGCGCTCGAGCCAGCGGTCCGCCTCCATCAGGGCGCGCAGGTCCTCGTTCGACACGCGCTCAGTCTCGCACCACGAGTGTCTCGAGAGAGTCGAAGAGCTTCTCGAGCGCCGGGCGCAGGTCGGCCTCGGCGCGCGCGCGCGCGCCCGGCCGGTCGAACCAGAAGACCAGGGGGCTCTCCCCGGCCGGCGGACGGGGATCCTCGGGCGCGGCGAGCACCACGTAGCGAAGGTCGTAGTGGGTGTGGCCCTTGGGGCCGGGGTGGACGTCGACGTGGAAGAGCCGGGGGGGATCGAGGTGGGCCACGACGAGCCCGGTCTCTTCGGCCACCTCGCGCACGCACGCCGCCTCGGGCGACTCCCCCGAATCGACGTGGCCGCCGGGCTGGACCCACAGGCCCAGGCGCCGGTGGCGGTGCAAGACGACCCCGCGGCTCGACACGACGAAGGCCGACGCCGTGAGGTGGTGGGGGTCGGCCGACTCGTCGAAGGGGTCGGGCGGTCGCCCCAGCCGCTCGAGCGTGCGCTCGATCGAGGTCGCCTCGCGCTCGTCGACCGGGTCGATCGCGCCGATCGCCGCGCGCAGCGCGTCGCTCACGAACCGCCCCGCAGCGCCCGCACCGAGGCCGGCAGGTCCTCGGCGAGGCGGGCGTCGACCAACGCGCCGCGCCGATCGGCCACGGGCTCGCCCCACTGGGTGAGGAGCGGGACCGTGCCGGCCCAGACGGGCAGCGCCAGGTCCTCGGGCCCGTCGTCGGTCGGGCCGGCCGAGACCTTGGCCGAGGCCTCGTCGATCGCGATCGCCACCACGCGGGTCAGGGCGAGCTCGCGGTCGTTCATCGGGCGCACCTCGCGAGCCCGGCCGGGCGCGACGCGGTCGATCACGAGCTCGAGCGCCCGGGCCTTCTCCTCGCC
The DNA here is from genome assembly GCA_021802025.1 of Actinomycetes bacterium. GTDB lineage: Bacteria > Actinomycetota > Acidimicrobiia > Acidimicrobiales > RAAP-2 > RAAP-2. The sequence goes on along the minus strand of JAKABC010000039.1, from coordinate 7,965 downwards.
CACGACCTCGCGCGTCGCGCCGACCACGACGACCGACCGGTAGGCGATCGAGGACTCGAAGCCGCTGCGCGCGAGGCGCAGACCGTCGACGATCGTCGCGGTCAGCCACGCCTCGCCGGCGCGCACCACGGCGGCTAGGAGCGCGCTCGAGCGGCTGGCGTGCACGTAGAGGACCTCCCCGTCGCGCGCGGCCAGCGTCGGCAGGGCGACGGCTCGGCCGTCGACGACGGCGGCTACGTGCACGACGAGCGCCCCGTCGAGGATCTCGTTGACCGTCGCCGCGTCGTAGCGGGCCTTCTCGGGTAGTCGGCGGACGCGGGTGCGCGGGCCGGGCCCCAGGGCGTCCCTCACGGACGGACCTCGCCGTGGAAGAAGGTGCGCGCGAGGCCGGCGACCTCGACCGTGCGCTCGAAGAGGCGCGCGTGCATCACCCCGCCGCGCGCGCTCACCTGGCGCACCGTCACCGTCGGGGCGCCGACGCGCTCCATCCACCACGGCGCCACCGCGCACAGGGCGCTGCCGGTGACCGGGTCCTCGGCGATGCCCAGGCGTGGGGCGAAGACCCGGATCGACACGTCGGCGCCGGGCCCCCCGGGGCAGGCCGCGATGACGATGGTCGCCGGCGCGAGGAAGAGGGCCATCGGGTCGACGCTGAGCGCGCACAGCGCGTCGTAGTCCTCCACGACGGCGAGCACACTCGAGGGGCCGGCCTGGAACGCCTCGGTCACCTCGCCGACCGCGCCGCCCAGGACCGAGGGGTCGAGGGGTTCGAGGTAGCTGCGCGGCAGGTCGATCGCGAGCAGGCCCTCGCGGAGCCGGCGTCCGCTGAGGGTGCCCGAGCGGGTGGTGAAGTAGAGCTCCCCACCGGGCGCCTCGAGCTCGACGAGCACCACGTGCAAGGTGGCGAGGGTGGCGTGGCCGCACAGGTCGACCTCGACGGTCGGGGTGAACCACCGCAGGGACCACTGGTCGCCGGCGCGGCGCACGAAGGCCGTCTCCGAGACGCCGAGCTCCGCGGCCATCGCCTGCATCGCGGGGTCGGCGAGGGGCTGCTCGAGCAGCACCACGACGGCCGGGTTGCCGCGCTCGGTGTCGCCGACGAACGCGTCGACCCACCACAGCCGGTGCCCGAAGGCGACGTCGACCGACTCCATTCCCCCAGCCTGCCACAGGCCCTCGCGGCGTCGGTAGGGTTCAACGGGTGCGCGTGGCGACCTTCAACCTCCACGCGGGCGTCGACGGGTGGGGCCGCCCCACGGCCGCGCTCGATACGGTCGTCGGCCTCGACGCCGACCTCGTGGTCCTGCCCGAGACGTGGCGGGGCGAGGACGAGGACATGTTCGAGTCGCTCCTCGCCCGAACCCAGAGCCGGGGCCTCTTCGCGCCCCTCGCGCACGGCCTGCGGGCCCGCGGCGCGGCCGACGGCCGCGGCTGGCAGCCCCTCGGCGCCCACTTCACCGGCGAGCGGGTCCTGCTCTTTGACGAGCACCGCTCGCTGAGCCGTCCCCAGAGCGCCCACCGCGCGAGGGCCGGAACGCTCGAGCGCGGCGACTGGGGACTCGCGCTGCTCACCCGACTGCCCCTCGACTCTGCCGAGGTCGTGCCGCTCGGTCGGATGGCGCGCGAGAAGGTCGAGCGGGCCCTCATCGTCGCGCGCCTCTCGCTGGGGGGTCGAGCGTTCCACGCCGTCGCCCTGCACGGCGCGCACCTCTCGCACGGCTCGCCCGTGCTCTACCGGCGCGTGAACGACCGGCTCGCCCATCTCGACCCCGATCTGCCGGTCCTGCTGGCGGGCGACTTCAACTGCTGGCGCCCGTTGCTGCGAGCCCTCCTGCCCGACTGGCGCACGCTGGCGCGCGGGCGCACCTGGCCGGCGTACCGACCCCACAGCCAGATCGACCACGTGCTGGGACGCGGACCGTGGCGCTCGACGCGTAGCTGGACGGTGGACGGAGGCAGCGACCACCTCGCCCTGGTCTGCGAGGTCGACCTGGGGCCGTCGGAGTAGGGGGTAGCGCGCCCGCTAGCGTGCACTCGAGTCGGCGCGAGGAGGCGTCATGCGCGGCGCTCAGGTACCTCAGGGTTGGGAGGAGTTCGCCGACCGCGTTCCCGAGAGCCAGGCCGCGATCATGGCCGCGGTACTCACGGACCTCGACTTCGTCGTGGCGCGCCGTGACAGCCCGACCACGATGGGTTACGCGATCGGGGCGCTGCCCCAGCAGCTGCTCGTCCTGGCCGGCCAGCGCGACTCCGCCTGGGCCGCGTGGCGGGCCTGGTGCGAGGCGCCGGTGGTCTTTCCTGACGACCTCGGCGACGGGTAGCCGCGGTGTTCTCGTCGTCCGCCCACCCCTCCGGCGCCATCGAGTCGACCCTCGACCACGCCGCGCGACCGGGACCCGCGCGGGGCCGTCCTAGTCGAGGGTGACCGAGGGGTCGACCACGACGAGCGTCTTGCCGTGGTTCTCTCCGCGCAGCAGCATCGAGAGCGCGTCGGGGGCGCGCTCGAGCCCCTCGACGAGGTGCTCGCGGTGGGCGAGGCGCCCGGCGCGCACCATCGCGGCGAGTTCACCCTGGACCTGGGCGAAGCGATCGAGGTAGTCGAGCACGATGAAGCCGCGCATCGTCGCGCGCCGGGTGATGAGGGCCGCGGTGTTGACCAGGCCCTGGCGTTCGGCCCCGTCGTACTGGGCGATCGCCCCGCACAGCGCCACGCGCGCGCGCATCGCGAGATTGGCCAAGACGGCGTCGAGGACGGCGCCCCCGACGTTGTCGAAGTAGAGGTCGACTCCCTGGGGACAGGCCTCGCGCAGGCGAGTCGCCAGATGCGCCTCGCGGTAGTCGAGACAGGCGTCGAAGCCGTAGGCCTCGACGACCTCCCGGCACTTCTCGGGCCCGCCCGCAATCCCGACCACCCGGCGCGCGCCGCCCTCACGGGCGAGCTGACCGGCCACCGAACCCGTGGCCCCGGCGGCGGCCGAGACGACCACCGTGTCGCCCTCGCGCAGCCCTGCGACCTCGTGCACGCCTACCCAGGCCGTCACGCCGGTGACGCCCAGCACGTTCATCACGGTCGCGAGGTCGAGGCCGAGCCCGACCGGCACGACCGAGAAGCGCACCTCCTCGGTGGCGAGCGCCCACTCCTGCCAACCCGTCATGCCGAACACCACGTCGCCCACGGCGTAGCGCGGCGAGCGCGACTCGACGACCACCCCCGCGCCGGATCCGCGCACCACGGCGCCGACCTCGATCGGGGGGAGGTAGCCCGGGACGTCGTCCATCCACGTGCGGATCGTCGGGTCGATCGAGAGCATCCCGACCCGGATGAGGGCCTCCCCCTCGGCGCACTTGGGACGTTCCCCTGACTCCAGGCGCGTCGTCGACGCGTCGAGTCTGCCCCCCGGCCGTTCGGCCAGTACCACGCGTCGATTCTCCACGATGCCTCCTCGTCCGGCCCCCCACTGTAGGGACCGCCACTAGGTTCGGACCATGGACTACACCACCCTCGGTCACACCGGTCTAAAGGTCTCACGGATCTGCCTGGGCTGCATGAGCTACGGCGAGCCGTCCCGGGGCAACCAGCCCTGGTCGCTCGGGCCCGACGAGGCCCGCCCGTTCTTCGCCCAGGCGCTGGATCTGGGCATCAACTTCTTCGACACCGCCAACGTCTACTCGGCCGGCTCGAGCGAGGAGATCACCGGCGCCACCCTTTTGTCGATGGTCCCGCGCGACGAGGTCGTCATCGCGACCAAGGTTCACGGTCGCATGGGCCCGGGCCCTAACGGCCAGGGCCTCTCGCGCAAGGCCATCCTCTCCGAGATCGACCACAGCCTGCGCCGACTGGGCACCGACTACGTCGACCTCTATCAGATCCACCGCTGGGACTACGACACCCCGATCGAAGAGACCCTCGGTGCGCTCGACGACGTCGTGCGCGCCGGCAAGGCGCGCTACATCGGCGCCTCGTCGATGCACGCCTGGCAGTTCGCCCAGGCGCTCTACCTCGCCGACCTCAACGGCTGGGCCCGGTTCGTGTCCATGCAGAACCACTACAACCTGCTCTACCGCGAGGAGGAGCGCGAGATGCTGCCGCTCTGTGAGGACCAGGGCGTGGGCGTCATCCCCTGGAGCCCGCTCGCGCGCGGGCGCCTCGCCCGACCCTGGGGGGCGTCGACCCACCGCGCCGAGAACGACGAGTTCGGCCGCGCCCTCTACGGCGAGGACGACCGGCCCGTCGTCGAGGCCACCCTCGCGGTCGCCCAGCGCCACCAGGTGGCGCCGGCCAGCGTGGCCCTCGCCTGGATGCTCGCGAAGCCCGGGGTCACCAGCCCGATCGTGGGGGCGACCAAGCCCCACCACCTCGACGACGCCGTCGCCGCGCTCTCACTCGAACTGAGCGACGAGGACGTCGCCGCCCTCGAGGCCCCGTACCGCCCGCACGCCGTGGCCGGCTTTCGGTAGCTCGCCCGGTGCGCCGGCTGGGCCGCAGCTTCTTCGCCGGCGACCCGGCCGCCGTGGCCCGAGCCCTCCTCGGGACGCTCCTCGTCGTGCGCGACGGCCCGACGAAGCGGGTCGCCCGCGTGGTGGAGACCGAGGCCTACGGGGGAGCCGACGACCCCGCGTCGCACGCCTTCCGTGGGCCCACGCCGCGGTGCGCGGTCATGTTCGGCCCCCCCGGCGTGCTCTACGTCTATAAGAGCTACGGCGTGCACTGGTGCGCGAACGTGGTGACCGGGCCCCGCGGGACGGCGAGCGCGGTGTTGGTGCGCGCGGCCGAGTTGCTCGCGCCCGAGCCGGGCCACCTGCGCGGTCCCGGGCGGGTGACCCGCGCCCTCGGGGTCACCGGCGCCGACTCGGGCTCCGACTGCTCTGCGCGCGACGCGCGCGTCTTCTTCGCCCGCGACGCCGTGGGCCTCGCCGGCGCCGACGTCGAGGCGACCCCCCGGGTGGGCATCAGCCGCGCGGTCGAGCGTCCGTGGCGCTTCGTGGTGTGCGCCCACCCCGCGCTCTCGCGCCGGACGCCCGCCTCGACCTAGGCGAAAACATTTTTTCGTAATCCGCATCGACGGGCGCGCACCGCCCGCTGGGTAGAGTTCCGGGACTACCGAGCGAAGAACGAGAAAGCCATGGCCGAGGGCAACCCCAACTCCAAGACGCGCCAGCACATTCTCGACGTCGCGAAAGTCCTGCTCACCGAGACGAACAAGGACGCCCTGTCGGTCTCGGTGCTCTGCGAGCGGGCCCACATCGCGCCCTCGACCTTCTACTACTACTTCACCTCCTTCGCCGACTGCCTGGCCGAGGCCGACCGCCAGCGCTACGAGGACCTGGTGGGTGCGTTCGAAGGGCGGATCGCCGCGATTGAGCGCGCCCTCGACGTGGGCGACCCCAACGTGTTCTACGCGACGGTCCGCGACCAGATGACCGCCGCCTGGTCGGCCGGACGGGCCGACGCGCGCTACTCGCTGATCCGCACCTTCATCAACATCTTCGACAACAAGAGCCAGGCCGCGCGCTTCCGCAGCCAGCTCGACGCCCAGTTCGACCGGTGGTTGGCCGCGGCCGAGCTCGCGCACCAGCGCGGCTGGACGGTCGACGGGGCGACGAGCGAGATGGTCGTGCTGATGTTTTGGGCCGCGTCGGTGGGCCAGTTCGTCCTGCCGATGGCGACTCGGCGCACCATGGCGCCCACGGCCGTCGCCACGTTCTTCATGGAGATCCTCACCGGCGCGGTCGGTGCCGGCGCGGCCGATGAGGACGAGGACGAGGACGAGGACGAGGACGAGGACTCCCTCGAGGCCGAACTGTAGGACACGACCGGGCGCGCACGCCGGGCGCCCGAGTCTCACCCGGCTCGTCCCAGTGCGACGGGGTGTGCTAATCCCGTGAGATGAACAAGAGCCCCACCCCCGGCGCCACGCCCGGCGAACGGATCGACGCGCGCATCGCGGAGCTGGACGACTGGCGCGCCGAGTCGCTCGCCCACGCCCGCGCGCTCATCCACCGAGCCGACCCCGAGATCGTCGAGGAGTGGAAGTGGAACGTGCCCGTCTGGAGCCACGATGGCATCATCTGCACCGGCGAGACCTACAAGGCAGCGGTCAAGCTCACCTTCGCGCGCGGGGCGGCACTACCCGACCCCGCGGGACTCTTCACCTCGAGCTTGGAGGGTAAGGTGCGTCGCGCGATCGACCTGCACGAGGGTGAGCGACTCAACGTCCGGGCCTTCACCGCCCTGGTGCGCGCCGCGGTGGCCCTCAACCGCTCGGGGGACTGAGCTCAGCCGGACTCGATCCCCGTCGCGCGCCGCGGCCGTCGCGACCGTCGCTAGGCCCCGAGCATCTCGTCGAGCTCGGGGTCGGGGCTGACCTCCCAGACCTCTTGGGCACACCGACACGCCGCGGCGAACCGAGCCGCCCACCGCCGCGCCTCGTCACGCGAGGGCACCTCGACGATGGCGAAGCCGCCGAGGGCGTCGGGTCGAGCGCCGCTCGTGACGGTCCCGTCGGGGGCCACCACACTCGAGGGCGCATCGACGATCCCGCCCGACACCACGAACACGCCGGCCGTGATCGCCTCGCGGCACACCGCGTGCGCCGCGTCGGCGACGGCGGGCAGGTCGGAGTCGGGGACGGCGTCCATCGCGTGCGCACCCATCGCGATCACGTACCGCGCCATCTCTCCTCCCCCTTGGCCGATTCGGCGGGCCACCGTAGCACCGCTCGCAACGAAAAGAGACGCTGGCCCAACGCGAGCGGCGCCGACGTGAATCCACCCGTTGGGCGCAGGACCCACGGTGTTCGACCGCGGGCAGTGACGGGCTCTACGTGAACCTTGAGGGACACAATACGAACCGCGTCACGCTCCTGCCTCGGAGGAGCCAACCACCACTAGCCGCGCAGCGCGAGGAACGATGTGCAAACGGCGAATGATGTCGCTACGGCAAAAAGTAGCACTCATTGTGCTACTATTACCGAATGACCAGGATTGGGATTAGAGAACTGCGCCAGCACGCCAGTCGTTATCTCGAGCGTGTGAAGGCAGGTGAAGTGGTCGAAGTCACCGAACGCGGGAAGCTGATCGCCCTTTTAGTCTCACCGACTCCTGCCGTCGCTTCGCGGGACCGACTCATCGCCTCAGGTCGCCTCATTCCGGCACGTGGTGCACTTCAGATGCCGACACGCCGACACGCCGCACAAACCCCGCACACCGCAACGCACGAACTCGATGAACTGCGCGAGGATCGGTTGGCGTGATCTATATCGATACGTCGGCTCTCGTCAAGCTACTCTTTGACGAGCCTGAGAGCACTGCGCTGACCGACTGGCTAACCCAGAAGACCGAGATACCTAAGGTCAGTAGCGATCTGTCAACCGTTGAACTTCTTCGCACGTGCCAGCGAGTCGATGGTTCGTTAGTTGATGACGCTAGACGACTCCTGGGCGGGATCGACCTCGTTCCCATTGATCACGCAATTGTCGAGCGGGCAGCAATTTTGGTCCCGCGCGAACTACGAAGTCTTGATGCCATCCATCTCGCAAGTGCGCTGTCACTGATTGAGGATCTAACCGATTTCGTCGCCTACGACGTTCGCCTCTGCTCAGCAGCCGAGCACGTTGGATTGGCCGTGGTGTCGCCAACGTAAGGGTCCCTTCACTCCAAATCAATTGAGCGCACTCAACTCGCACAGGCTCCTCCTGCCACCGAACGAGAAATTCGCCGGGCTCGTTGCGCACACCGGTTGCATCCGCCAACGGAAACTTGGTGGACCTTGGGTCACACAATAAGAACCAGAAGCTCACTTCCGATCAAAACACGCTATAATTCTGTACATGACCACTCTGCCCATCGCCGATGCTCGAGCTCAGTTGTCCAAATTGGTCGACGAAGCGAGTTCAACGCACGAGCGTTTCGAGATCACCAAGAACGGACACCGAGCCGCCGTGCTCATGGGGGCCGATGACTACG